>JAIRYB010000007.1 GCA_031267955.1 Spirochaetaceae bacterium
CCGGCGGACGTCCCTCCGGGGGGTCCGCAGCCGGCCCTCTGGAGGCCGTTTCTGGACGGCGGAGACGGGCCCGCTTCCGGCTGCCGGGAGGCCGCTTTACCGGCGGAAAGCGCCGCGCCCTTCCTCATACCCGTCCTGCCCTTCCCCTGGGCGGGCGCGCCCAGGGTGCTGGCGTTTGGCGCGGCGGATGCGGCTGTGGCGGCAAGCGCGGGCGAAACGCTGTCCCCGGTGACCCTCGCCGCCGCAGCCCGGGCCGTTTACAACCTTATTGCCGCCCTGGGACAAGGCCGCCCGCCCTTTCAAAAAATCAGCCGGGCCCTTTCGCAAAACAGTCCCTGGAAACGGCGGGGCGCTTACCTTTCCCTTTCCGTTATCCCCGACGGCGAAGGCTACACGGCCCTGTTCCGCCGTTTTTTGGACGCGGGCTACCTGCTCCCGCCAAGGCCCGGCGAACCTGCCATCCTGCCGGGAATCCTCTCCCCGGGCGAGGAGGCGGGACTGGCCGCCCTGCTGAATTCCTGACGCAGGGACAGAATATCCCCGAATGAGCCCCGACATTAAGTACCCGCTCACCCGGCAAACAGCGCCTTGATCGCCGCTTTCAGGGTCGGCACCGACGCCCCTTCCGGGATGCCTTCGCCGGCCGGCCCCAGAAAGCCGGTAAAGCCGAGGCCCTGGGCGGTTTTGACGCGGCTTGCCGGGCGGCGCACCGGGCGCACTTCCCCGGCAAGGGAAAGCTCCCCGGCTACAGCGGTCTGGGCGGGCAGGGGAAGCCCGGTACGGGCCGAATAGAGCGCCGCGGCCAGGGCAAGTTCCACGCCTACCTCGGTAATCCGTATCCCGCCCGCCACGTTTATGTAAAGGTCATGGTCCGAAAGCCGGATGTTCAGGTGCTTTTCCAGGGTAGCGGCGACGCGGGAAACCCGGTTGTGATCAATACGGTCCGAAAAGACCCGGCTTACCGATCCCTTGGCCGGAACCGTAAGCGCCTGTATTTCCACCAGCAGGGGCCGCGAACCTTCCAGGACCGCGGCGGTGGCAACGCCGGGGGGCAGCGCGTCTTCGCGGCGGACAAGAAAGAGAAGCGAAGGATCCTCTACCGCGGAAAGCCCCTTTTCGCCCATTGTAAAGATGCCGATTTCATCCACCGAGCCGAAACGGTTTTTCACCGCCCTCAGAAAACGGCAGTCCCCGTCATTCGCGCCGGAAGCCGATCCTTCAAAGTAAAGCACCGTGTCTACCATGTGCTCCAGGGTTTTCGGCCCGGCGATGATCCCCTCTTTGGTAACATGGGCCGCGAGGAACAGCGCCGCGTCGTGTTCCTTTACCCAGGAGATAAGCTCCCAGGCGCAGTACTTCATCTGGTTGATCGTACCCGGCCCCGGCCCCGCCTCGTCGCTGTACAGCGTCTGCGCCGAATCCGCCATAACGATCACGGGCTTTACCGCGTTTAAGATCGCCTCTATGTCCTCCAGCCGCCCGGAACAGCAAATCTCAATCCTGCCGCCGTTGCCCGCGCCGATAAGGCCGAGCCGGTCCGCCCTCATGCGTATCTGCCCGGCGGACTCTTCCCCGGAAATGTAGAGCACCCTTCCCCTGGTTTCCGCGGCGGCGGCGGCCTGCAAAAGCAGCGTGGACTTCCCGATACCCGGCTCGCCCCCCGCAAGTACCGCCGAGCGCTTCATGATGCCGCCGCCCAATACCCGGTCAAGCTCCGGAATGCCGCTGGCGATCCGGCTGCCCTCCTGCGGGTCCACCGACGCAAGGGGCAGGGACTGGGGAAGGGGCGGCCTGTCCGCGCCCCTGGCCAAAAAGCGGGAAGAAAGACGATCCGGGGAAACGGCTGTCTCGCCCAGGGTGTTCCATTCCCCGCATTCAGGACAGCGGCCGAGCCACTTGGGTTCCTCGTGGCCGCAGGACGAGCATCTATAGACAAAGGCCCTCTGTTTTTTCACCGTACCAGTATAGCCGCCCTGGCGGGAAAAAGTAACCGGGCGCATTCCGGAACCAGGATGAATGTGCCGCCCTGTTTGCAAATGTTCGCGGGGTCCGCCTTATACTAAAATCTGCCGCCCGCGAAAACCTGCCGCCGCCTTGGCACGCATTGACATCGCAATAGATTCTTATTATAGTATTTTTGCGCATAAGAAACCCTTCCCGTCTCCGGTATGGTATGTGTTTTGTCTGGGGTTTGTATGGCAAATTTCTTGCAAGGGCATAGTACGCTGAATTGTAGGAAATGGAATATATGGAATACGCCAGGAAAAAAACATTTTTAGAAACATTCTCTAAAACACCCGGATTTAACTGGCAAGTACAACACCGCCGCATTTGGCATGGATTTTGCTCTCTCTCTCTCTCTCTCTCTCTCTCTCTCTTGTACAAGTGTATAGTAATTCTTAATGAAGATACCCAGGAGCAAGCTCCTGGATATCTTCGTTGGTTAGGAAATTTATTATACAGACCGGGCCATACCCTGATCCGAAGGTCGGATTACAACATTTTCAGTGGTGGTAAATTTTCCGGAGCAAGCTCCGGGGTATGGACCCGGTCTTCCAATCAATTATTATCCTCAAAAATAAAGCCGGATTCCTCCGTAAAGAAAAAGGGAATAAACCGATACAGCATCCCGGTAATAACGAAAACACTAAAGGGGGAAACAATATGCGGCGTTTTTTTGAAATAACCGCGCTGATTATCATCTTTACAGGCTGCAATACCACCGCGCCGCCGGCAGCGCCGCCCCAGACCCAGAACGTAATTCAGATCCCGGCGCCGCCGCCGCCCGTGCGGCTCCTTACCGTTGACATATATAAAAGGGCCGCCCCGGAAGCCCTGCAATACTATATTTCGGCCTGGATTATTCTGGAGTACGTGGGTATCCCCGATTATCCGGATACCATAACCGTCAGGGACGTTGTCACCATTCCGGAAGGGGCCGAACCCGGAAGGCCTTACCAGCTAAGGCCTCAGGATCCCCGGGCCGTAAATCCCCGGGGCGTAGGGTATATACAATACGAAAATCTTGACCGGATAATCCTCATCAAGGAACAGACCAGAGGGGTACTGTTAAACAGCCGGATAGACGAAACAGACGGGCGTCTGATTTTGGACATTGGTTTTGAGCGGGATAACAACAATACGTTAATGTTCAAAGAGGACGAGTTAGGCGAATATTTTTACCTGTATCCCCCCGGCACCAGGGAAATACAATACGGAACTTATGTCTACAGGCAGTTGATGCGGGAACGTCCGCTTCTGCTGGTCAGGGTTGGGGAAAATATCGAAGACACTCTCCGCATTCATACGGTAGAAGGCCGCAGCCCGGTATCTGGGCCTCAAAACTAAAACCGGGGAAGCGCCGAACAGGGCCGTGTTTCCCGCCCCCGCCCGGAAATCCCCGGACATTGGCCCGGCTCCGCCGGCAGGCGGCTCCTGCCGGAAAGTTCCCGGCAGGGGGGTAGCGCAAGACTTGCCCAGGCCGCAGGCCCTCCGCAAGCCTTTTGGGGGTTTTGCCAAAGGCAAAACCCCGCGGGAAAGCGGGGCAAGGCTGGAGCGCAGGGGGGCCGGACGGCGGCCTGTTTATCGCGCGCCCGCCTTTTGGTAACAGGCCCCCCTTCTGAATGGTTATCATATTTTCCGGATTTCGCAAACGCCTTGACTCTCATCCCCGAATTTGATTAGACTGGCTTATCTACATCAGTTTATCCGCAGGCGCTGGTACTGAATTCTACCTAGACGAGGACTATTGTGACCGTAACCAAAGAAGTTGAACGGCTGGAACATTCGGCGGTAAAGATGACTCTGAAAGTAAGCAAAGAGGATCTCCGTTCCGAGTACGACAAGATTGTCGGCAATTATGCCAAAACCATCCAGATTCCCGGATTCAGAAAGGGAAAAGTCCCCCGGGACATACTTGTCAGGAAGTTTGCGGATGTATTCACGGGAGAGACGCTGGCAAATGTCATGGACCAGGCGGTAACCGAGACCTTTAAGGAAGAATCGCTTTCCAAAGAGGACCGGCCCCTGCCCTACTCTACCCCGGAACTCAAAGACGAACCCCCGAAACTGGACCTGGAAAAAGACCTTGAATTTTCCATGCTTTACGATACATTCCCGCAATTCACGGTGGGCAAATGGCAGGGGCTCGAGGTCGAAGCGCCGGATGTTTCCATTGAAGATGAAGACATAGGCCGGGAGCTTGAGATTATCCGGGAACGGAACGCCATTGTGCTGGATCGGGACGACGGCGCGCTTTCGGTCAAGGGCGACGTGGTGACGGTGGATTACGCCGAGCTTTCCGAAGACGGCCAAATAATACCCGGAACCGAACGGCAGGATTTTGTCTTTACCCTGGGTTCTGAAAACAATATTTTCTATTTTGATGATGAAGTGGCGGGGATGAAAAAGGGCGAGACCCGCGATATTACCAAAACCTATCCCGGTGATTTTAAAAACAAAGACCTTGCCGGCCAGGCCAGAAGCATCCGCGTAACCGTAACCGCCGTCAAGAAACGCAAGCTCCCGGACCTGGACGACGATCTTTCCCAGGATGTGGATGAAAAATACCAAACCCTCGACGATCTTAAGGCGGATGTACGCGGGCGGCTTTGCAAGCAGCTGGAACAGAGGCTGCGGGGAATCAAGATAAACAACATGCTTGAAAAGGTCCTTGAAACTACCCCCATCGATGTCCCCGAATCGATGATACGCATTGAGCTTGACGGCCGCTGGAGAAACATGGCCAGGCAATTGGGAAGCAACCCCGAGGATCTTGCCCGTTCTTTGGAAAATTCCGGCTCCGGAACCCGCGAGGCTATCCTTGAGGGATGGAGGGGCGACGCGGTAAAGGCTTTGAAGAGCCGGCTTATCGTGGAATCCCTGATCACGGAGCGGAATCTGGACGCCTCCGATGAAGAAATGGAAAAAGAATTTGAGACCCTTGCCGCCGGTTCCGATACTTCAATTGAAGACATAAAAAAGTACTACGAATCGGAAAATATGAAACAGTATTTTAAAGAGGAAATAAAGGAGCGGAAGTTTTTCGACCTTTTATTGTCGGAAAATACAGTAAAAACAGGTGAAAAGAAGAAATACCTGGACCTCATATCGAATAATCAGTAAATTGAATATATGGGAATATCCGCGGTTTTGCCGCGTATTAACCGGACAGGAAGCGGAATTTGAATGAACAGATGAATTCCCTGGTCCCCATTGTGGTGGAACAGACCGGGGTTGGCGAACGCTCTTACGATATTTACTCCCGGCTGCTCAAGGACCGGATTGTTTTTCTTGACGGGGAAATCAACGATCTCGCCGCCGACCTTGTCGTGGCCCAGCTTCTTTTCCTTGACGGCCAGGATACGGAAAAGGATATTAACCTTTATATCAATTCTCCCGGCGGTTCCGTGACTGCCGGGCTTGCCATTTACGATACTATTCAGTACGTCAAATGCGATGTCCAGACCATCTGCCTGGGCCAGGCGGCCAGCATGGCGGCCCTGATCCTTACCGCCGGGGCTCCGGGCAAGCGGCTTGTGCTCCCCTCTTCCCGGGTGCTGATCCACCAGCCCTGGGGCGGCGTCCAGGGGCAGGCGAGGGATATCGGCATTCAGGCGAATGAGATCCTCCGCTTAAAACGAATGACCATTGACTATTTCGCGAAACATACCGGAAAAGGGGCGGAGACCGTTGCCCGCGATATGGAACGCGACTTTTTCATGGCCGCCGAAGACGCGGTTGCGTACGGCGTGGTCGACAAGATTCTGTCGAGGAGAAAAGATGGCACGGCTTCGTAACGGTTCAAGCGGATTTGAACGGTCCTGCTCGTTTTGCGGGAAGGGCCACGACATTGCCCGGAGGCTGATCGCCGGGCCGAACGACATCTTCATCTGCGATGAATGCGTGGAGGTGTGCCGTAAAATTCTTGCCGACGAAGACCACGACCTTTCCACACAATTTACCGGGGAAATACCCACCCCCAAGGAAATTAAAACCTATCTGGATCTTTTTGTTATCGGCCAGGAAGACGCGAAAAAGGCGCTTTCCGTGGCCGTGTACAACCACTACAAACGTATCGCCAACCCTTCCAGGGAAAACGACGACGTGGAGATCGAAAAGTCCAACGTACTCCTCATTGGCCCCACGGGGACCGGGAAAACCCTGCTCGCGAAAACGCTGGCAAAAAAATTAAAAGTTCCCTTTGCCATTGTAGACGCGACGACCCTTACCGAGGCGGGCTATGTGGGCGAGGATGTTGAAAATATACTGCTCAAGCTTATCCAGAACGCGGGGGGCAATATCGCCGCCGCGGAACGGGGCATTGTGTATATCGACGAAATCGACAAGATAGCCCGCAAAGGCGAGAACGTGTCGATTACCCGCGACGTGTCCGGCGAGGGGGTGCAGCAGGCCCTGCTCAAAATCATCGAGGGGACCATAGCGTCGGTCCCGCCCCAGGGCGGGAGGAAGCATCCCAACCAGGAGATGATCCGCATCGATACGACGGATATTCTGTTTATCTGCGGCGGCGCCTTTGTCGGCCTGGACAAGTACATAGAAAAGCGGGTGGTGCAGCATCCCATGGGTTTCGGCGCCGACGTGCGGGACAAACAGCACCGGAGCATACGGGAACTTTTCGACAACCTCCACCCGGACGATCTTATCCGTTTCGGGATGATCCCCGAATTTATAGGCAGGCTTCCCATCACGGTATGCCTGGAAGAACTCAACCTGGACGATCTTAAGCGTATCATCACCGAACCCCGGAACGCGATTGTAAAACAGTACCAGGCTTCCCTGGCCATTGACGACGTGAAGCTCGAATTCACCGAAGGCGCCATTAACGCGATTGCCGATACGGCGATCAAGCAGAAAACCGGGGCCAGGGGTTTGCGGGCCATTGTGGAACGGCTCATGACGGACATTATGTACGAGATTCCGTCCATGAAAGGGGGTAAACGGGTTGTGATTACCCAGGAGGTGGTGGAAAAATCGGAGCCTCCGGAGATACACCCGTTACAGAAAAGCGCGTGAAATCCGGAAGCAATGGAAAACACGACGGCGTTTCCCGGCTGCTGCATGCCTTCAAAGGGAAAAACGATACTGAAGAATTCCCTGTCCTTCCTTTAAGGGATCTGGTACTATTCCCCCAAACAGTTATTCCCATGTTTATTACCTACAGGGCGGGCATTGCCGCGGTGGACGCCGCCCTGGGCCGGGATTTCCGCGTGTTCGCCGCGTGCCTCAGCAATTCCGGCGAGGCCCGCGCGCCGGGAGAAAGCGGCCGGAAAGACGCGCCCCCTTCCGCGCTTCCGGGCAGCGGCAGGACCCATCCGGTGGGGACCGTGATGCGGATTGTGCAGCACCTGAAACTCCCCGACAATACCTACCGCGTGGTGCTTCAGGGGGAGTACCGGGCAAATGCTCTCGCCGTATCGGAACAGAAAGAACATTCCGTGGCGCGGATAGAGCCTGTCATGCCGGCCGGGTTTACCGATATTGCCAACCCTGAATTCGCGGCCCTCGCGAGAACAGTGCAGAAATCATTCGCCCAGTACGCGGAACTTTCCAAAAAAGTAGGTACGGAGACTCTGACCGCCGCCGAACGCACCGAAAGCCCTGAAAGGCTGGTAAACCTTATCGGGAACTGCCTCTCCATAAAAACAGAGCGGAAGCTGGAACTGCTCTCGATCGCGGACACCAGGGCGCGGCTTGAAAAACTCCTTGAGATTCTCGAGCTTGAAAACGAAATATTCGGCATACAAAAAAATATCAGCGGGAAAGTCAGAAGCCGCATGGACAAGACCCAGCGGGAATATATACTCCACGAGCAGTTAAAAGAGATCAACAAGGAACTGGGAAAGGAAAATACCGAAGATGAATTTGCCGATCTCGAAAAGTCAATTCTGGAAAAGTATCCGCCCGAGGAGGTCCTTGACAAGGCAAAAAAAGAACTTGCCCGCCTGAGGAAACTCCAGCCTTTTTCTCCCGAGGCGGGGGTAATCAGAGGCTATCTGGAGTGGATTTCCGACCTGCCCTGGAAGGAATACACATCCGAATCCGGCGCCGCCCTGGGCGATCTTTCCCTGGCGGAAAAGATACTCAACGAGGATCACTTCAACATGAAGAAGGCCAAGGAGCGTATCGTCGAATTTATCGCTATCCGGGAGCTTGCCGCCCAGGAAAATGCCGACGCGGGGATCAAGGGGCCTATCCTCTGTTTTGTCGGGCCGCCGGGAACCGGAAAAACAAGCCTGGGAAAATCCGTGGCCCGAGCTCTGGGCAGGCGCTTTATACGTATATCCCTGGGCGGCGTCCGGGACGAGGCGGAAATCCGGGGCCACCGGAAAACCTATGTCGGAGCGCTGCCCGGCAAGATCATACAGTCCATGCGCAGGGCGGGCGCGGCCAACCCTGTTTTCCTTCTGGACGAAATAGACAAACTGTCGAGCGATTTCCGGGGGGACCCGGCATCGGCCCTGCTTGAGGTGCTGGACCCGGAGCAGAATTCCGCCTTTACCGATCACTACCTCGAACTGCCCTTCGATCTTTCCAAGGTGTTGTTTATCGCCACCGCGAATTCCCTCCACACTATTCCCTACCCGCTTCTTGACCGGATGGAGATTATCGAGATCCCGGGCTACGGGGAGAATGAAAAACTCGCCATAGCCCAGCAGTTTTTAGTACCGAAAGAGTTAAAGGAAAACGGGCTTTCCCGCGCGCAAATCGCCTTTAAGGACGAGGCGATTCTGGAAATCGAGCGGCACTGGACCATGGAAAGCGGCGTCCGTTCCCTGGAGCGGGAGATTGCCCGATGCGTCAGGCGCATAGCCCGGATAGCCGTGGAAAAAGGCTACGGGACCGATCCGGAAAAGCCCGTAAGCTCGTTTAAAAAGACGGTAGCAAAAAACGATTTGGAAAAACTTCTGGGCAGACGGAAGTACAAAAACGATGTTGTGTATAAAGAGGCCCGTGCCGGCGTATGTTACGGCCTTGCCTGGACCGAATACGGCGGCACCATGCTTCCGGTAGAGACCATACGGTTTGAAGGCCGCGGCGATCTTATCATGACCGGGAATCTGGGCGACGTGATGAAGGAAAGCGCCCGCATCGCGCTTTCGTACCTGCGGAGCGTAAGCGACCGCTACAATTTTACCACCGACAAGATCGGCACGACCGACTTCCATATCCACGTGCCTGAAGGCGCCATCCCCAAAGACGGCCCTTCCGCGGGGATTACCCTGGCAGCTTCCCTGCTCTCCACCCTCTGCGGCGTAGCGCCGAAACCGGCCATTGCCATGACCGGCGAGCTTACCCTTACCGGCCGGGTACTCCCCATAGGCGGGCTTAAGGAAAAGCTCCTCGCGGCGATAAGGAACGGCATGGAAACAGTGCTGCTCCCCGCGGACAACAGGGAAGACTGGGAAGAACTGGACGAGGATATTAAAAGCAAACTGGTTATCAATTTTGTGGAGTCCGCCGATGAGGTTTTTGCCGCCCTTTTTGACGGTGGCGTGCACCGCAGGCAGGGCCTGACGGAAAGAAAGCCACGGAGCAAGGCTGCCGGGCCGAAAGTAGCCGCCGCGAAAAAAGAGGGGAAACTAATTAACCGCGCGTGATTTTTTTAGGCGGCCGGGGTTTTTAAAATTATGGGTAAAGCAATATACAACGCCAGGGTATACATTGGCCGGGGGCGTTTCGAGGAAGCGGTACTGACAGAGGGAGACCGTATTGCCGCGGTCGGTTCCGGCAGGGACATTCTGGACGCGGCGCCGGCCGGGACCGAACGTATCGACGCCCAGGGGAAACTCCTGCTTCCCGGTTTCCAGGACAGCCATCTGCATTTTTACCATACCGGGCTGAAAGACAGGAACCTTGACGGCAGCGGCGTAAAATCCGTGGAAGAACTGATACGGCGGGGGCGGGAACTGCTTGAAAGGCAAAAGAACCGGAGCGGGGAACTGATCCTGGGGACAGGGCTGGATCAGGAAGGATTCGCCGGAAAAAAAGACTACCCTACCCGTTATGATCTTGACAGAATTTCTACTAATCATCCTATCATCATAGCCCGTGTCTGCGGGCATAAGGTATTCTGCAATTCCAAAGCACTGGAAATGGCGGGCATAGCCGGCGCCGCCCCCGGAATTGAGGGGGGCGAAGTGGGCCGGGACAGTTCCGGCAAACCCAACGGCATTCTTGGCGAGAACGCTATGGCCCTGGTTAAGGGCATTATTCCTTCTCCCGCCCCGGACGAACTCTGCCGGGAAATAGGGCGCGCCATGGATATGGCTATACAAAACGGGGTTACTTCTGCCGCCACCTTTGATGTGGAAGACATTGATTACGATTCCGTTGCGGGCGCGTACCAGAGACTCCTCCGGGAGCGGGAACATTGCCCGAGGATAATTCTCCAGTGCGGCCTTAACGGGAATGCGAAACAACTGGATGAATACATACGCCGGGGTTTTTTTACCGGCATGACGCTTCGCGATTCCAAAGGGGGCGCGCCGGCAGGGCATAGCCTTAAAATAGGGCCCATCAAATTTTTCGCGGACGGCTCGCTTGGCTCGCAAACCGCTTGGCTGCGCCGGCCCTACCATGACAAGCCGGACAGCTGCGGCATCGCTGTCCTGGATACGGAAGAACTGCGGGCGCTGGTAAAAAAAGCCGCGGAAAACCGCTTCCAGGTTGTGATACACGCCATAGGCGACGGCGCGGCGGACGCGGTGCTGTCTGCCTACGAACAGGTTACATCGCCCGCGGCGCTTTCCCCCGGCGGAGAGGGCGGCAACCCCCTGCGCCACGGCGTGGTTCACTGCCAGATAACGGACAACGGGCTTTTGGAAAGGATGAAGCGAAACAACATCCTCGCCCTGGTACAGCCTGTCTTCCTCTGCCACGATTACCGCATGATAGAAAGCAGGGTGGGGAAAGAACTCGCCGCCACATCCTACGCATGGGGCGCCATGGAAAGGCTGGGCATACACAGCGCCTACGGAACCGACAGCCCGGTGGAAGATATCAACCCGCTCCCGGGAATCGAGTGGGCGGTGCGGCGGACCGGAGAGGGGGCGGATCTTCCCCCGGAAAGTTTTTACCCCGAACAGCGCGTCGATGTGTATTCAGCGGTGGACAATTACACCGCTGGCACCGCCTGGTCAAATTTCGACGAGCACTGTTCGGGCCGTATCAGTCCCGGCTATTTCGCGGATATGGCCCTGCTTGACCGGGACATTTTTACCGTATCCCCGGAGGAAATCGGCAGGGTCCGGGTCCTCTTTACGATGATAGGCGGGAAAACGGCTTTTACGCGAATTCCCTGACAGCCCTGAACATCTCCGCGACATTGGCGGGGGGGACATTGGCAAGCACGTTGTGTACCTGCTGGAAGACGAACCCGCCCCCCTTGTTGAGGATCGCGAGGTTTTCCTTTACATGGGGCGCTATTTCCCCGGGTTTTCCGTAGGGCAGGACTCGGCGGGTATCGCAGCCGCCGCCCCAGAGCGTAAGCCTGCCGTAAAGCTCTTCCTTGATCTCTTCCAGGGCCATATCTTTACAGGTAAACTGCACAGGGTTTATCGCGTCAAGCCCCGCGTCCGCGAGAAGGGGCATGATGGGGCGCACGCCGCCGCAGCAGTGGAGGCAGATCTTCATTTGGGGAAAGCGATCATGAACGTATGCCCACATCTTTTTGTGGCGGGGGTAAAAGAATTCCATGTATGTATCCGGAGAGAACTGGGGGCCGTTCTGGGACCCCATATCGTCGCCAAACCCGATCACGTCAATATAGTCCCCGGCCGCGTCAAGGTACGCCCCAAGATTCGCCATGTGCCGTTCCGTCACCGTGTCCAGGAATTTATGCATACGGCCGGGATTGGCGACAAGATCGCAGAGCATATTGTCCATGCGGAACACAAACTGGGCCGTTTCAACCAGATTGCCGCCGAATATGCCGTAAATCGCCCGGTCGGTGCTGTCCCTGGCAGCGGCGGCAATCTCGCGCAATTTTTTTGCCCCCTCCGGCGAATGGTAGTCCAGAGGCATCGGGGGGCTGGGGACCATGAGCCACATAACATCATTCTGAATATCATCGTAATCGGAAAAATCGTCCTTTTCCTCGTCACCGGCAAGCGGCCAAACAGCCTGCTCAAAATAGTAACAGCCCCTTGGCTGTTTGCCCACGATTTTAGCTTTGCCGTTGTAAATAACACCGCCCTTGTCGGTTCTGCGCACGTCAATCGCCGCCGGAACCTTGCAGGGGGTGCCGTCTTCCAGGGTAAAGTCCTTCCAGTATTCGGGGAATTTGTCAAAATCACAGCCGAGCTGGAAAGTATCAACATCGAACATATCCAGCACATCCTTTTCCACAATGGCGAGCTGCTGGATCAGATCGTATACATAGAGGGGGCTGGGGGGAAGGTCCAGGTATTTGCGCAGTTCGCGGTAAGCTACTACGCTGATACCGCTTGACCTGTGGGCGTTAAAATCAATAGGAACCCGGTCCGGCTGTTTAAAATTCAGCGAAGCCATCACTCTTTCTCTGTGTGTCATAGTATCTCTCCTGTATGTCTATCTATTCGAGTCCCGACTGCATTGAAAAACCTTTGATAAAGTAATTGCGCAGCAGGATAAACAGCAGTATTGTCGGTATGGATGTAAAGATAACGCCCGCCATCATAACGGGGATTTTGCCTCCCCCGGTCCCGGTTGACTGGGCTACCGCCACCATGATGGGCCGCACGTTTTCCCCGGAAGAGAGGATCATGCCGAAGAGTAGATCGTTCCATATCCACATACCCTGAAACAGGGCGACTACCGCGGTGGGCGGCTTTAACTGGGGCAGGTATATACGGAAAAAAATCCCCGCAGGCCCGCACCCGTCTATCATCGCGGCCTGCATTATCTGATTGTCAAGGTTCATAAAGTAGCCGCGGTAGAGGAATGTCGCAAAGGGGGTGCATATCGCCGAATAGAGCAATACCATGCCGAATTTTGTATTGTAAATATTGAGGAAATTATAGGTACGCAAAAGGGGGATCAGGTATAACTGAAAGGGGAAAATAGTGCCGCTGTAGATAAGCAGGAAGATAAAAAAGCTGCCCTTCGGTTTGAGTTTGGTAACCGCATAGGCCGCGGTCGAGGAAAGCAGTACGCAGAAAACAACGCCGCTTGCCGCGTAAATAAAGGAATTCATAAAGTTTATCTGCAGGCGGTAATACGAAAAAACTTCTTTTAAATTATTGATAATATAAAAACTCTTCGGCAGCTCGTAGAATTTGGTATTCATATACTCCGCCGGGGTTTTAAAAGCTACAAGCAGGGTAGAAACAACCGGCAGGAGCCAGATCAGGCACAGGGCGGTCAAAAAAACATAAATTAGCGTAGTCGAAAAAGTATTCCTTGTTTTCATCCGCTCCTCCTACTTGTTGTCCGCGTGATCTACTGAAGAAGTCGCCCGCATATAGACGGCGGTAATCGGCAGGATCAGCAGGGTAAGGAACACGCCTATAGCGGCGCCGTAGCCCTGATGGTTGCGCTGAAAACTTTCGACAAACATATTTACCGCCAGGGTTTCCGACGACCGCACCGGACCGCCCCGGGTCATAATATAGATAAGATCGAACGCCTTAAACGAATTGACAATAGCCATGCCCACAACCACCGTGGTAATCGGCTTGAGCATGGGAAAAGTAATATGGATAAAGGTACCCCATTTATTGCAGCCGTCAATACGGGAGGCCTCGATCTGTTCCGAAGGTATCGAGGTAAGGCCCATAAGGAACATAACCAGATTTCCCCCCAATTGCTGCCAGCTCCAGGCGATAAGAAGGGAAAAGTTATTGAGGGGGATTTTATACAGCCAGTCTACCTTTGCCTTAAAACCCAAAAGACGCAGGCACTCGTTTAAAACGCCGTATTCTTTTGAGTACATATACCACCAGATCGCCCCCACGGATACAAAGGAAATGGCCAGCGGCATAAAAAACACGGATTTGATAAGTTTTTCACCTTTAATGCCGTTTACGAAGACCGCAATCAGCAGGCCCGCGCCTACGGAAAACACGATGGTGAACGCAACCCATAAGACGGAATTAAAAACGGAACGCAGGAAATTGCTGTCGCGGAACATATTAAGGTAATTCCCGAAACCTGTAAAACGCATCGCGGAAATACCATCGCTTTCAAATAAACTAAGGTAGATATTCTGAAACATGGGAACAATAAACATAAGGGTAATAACCAGTACAGCGGGAAACGCGAAAATATACCCCCACCTTTGGAACTGTTTATTCAAAGCTCGCTCCGGAAAAAGGCTTCGAAGGAAGCCCCGGGGGTTCCCGGCATCCCGCAGGGTTTCCCCCGGAAGCTGACAGGAACCCCCGATAATCGGCCCGATTCGCCGGGGCCCGCGCCGTATTGATAATTTCCTACCCAACGACAGATTTTTCGAAGAAAAATCCGATGCCCGCCCTAAAGGGCGAGGCAGCTCCTTCCGGTTGCTTACGCAATAAGGGGATAACACGGCCGGCCGGCCATGTTATCCCCGCGCGGGCGCTTACTTAAAGTACGCGTCGCAAAGCCTCTGGATCTCCGCGGTAATAGCCTGGGGGCTGGGGGAATTCACGATAAATTCCTGGAATTTCTGGTTTACCTGGAGCATCAGTTCCGTCGGCATATTTTCCCAGAAACGGGTCACCAGGGTAAAATTCCCGTCCACAACGGTTTTCTGCATGGACTGTTTCATCGGATCAAGGTAAGAGGCATCGGCTTTGGAATTTACCGGGAAGCCCCCGACCTGCTTGCTCAGGAAGGTGTTGCCCTTCGCGCTCATAAAGTAATCAACCGCCTTAAGCGAATTTTCCATATTGGCGGCGTTTTTTGGAACCAGAATCGGCGAGGGTTCCAGAATGGCGCGGTTCCTGCCGTCCCGGGTCTTGAGGAAGAAATAACCGATTTTGCTTTCAGGGACCCCCATATCGAGAAGCTGGGACTTTACATACCAGGTCCCGCCGACGATCATGGCAAGCTGGTTGTCGTTAAAGAGCCGGGGCATATCGCTGAAGTAGTTTGTCGAAGGATCGGTAAACCAGCCCTTGTCGATCCAGTCCTTCCAGATCGTGAATATCTCTACAGCCTGGGGATCGGTGAATTTCTTCCTGCCCGTGCAAAGATCGTTGTACAGGTCGGGATCGATCGAAGCGGCAATTTCCTCGAAGATAATGAATGCGGGCCATTCGTCAACAATGGTCTGATTGAGGGGGGTCTTTCCCGCGGCTTTGATCGCCTGGCAGTTGGAGACGAACTGATCCCAGGACGAAGGCGGCTGCAGGCCCAGCTGGGAATACACGTCCTTGTTGTAATAAACAAGCCAGTACTCAAGGCTCCAGGGCAGGCTGTAAAGCTGGCCGTCAATGGCGAACATGTCCCGTATCCCCTGGGAGTATTCGTCCTTGTACTTGTCCCAGATAGCCGTAACCGGCGCCAAAAGCCCGCTTTTCTGAAGATCCACTGTCCACGCGCCGGCCCACCAGGTAAACAGATCCTGCGTTGAGGATGTCGGCAGCGCCGAACGTACCGCCGCGGTATAAACATCGGTCGAAGGATAGCCTACAGGTTCAAGGCCAAGCCCCGTGGCGGCTTTCAGCTCGTCGCTGGCTTTTACAAAGTAGGGGTGGTAATCCGGGGCGCCGGTTTTATCGTGGGTTATCCTGAGAACCGCGCTCCCCCCCGACGCCGGGCCGGACTGCCTTCCCCCGCCGGCAAAAACCGTTGCGGCGCTTATAACCAGCATCAGCGCCAAGCCCGCAAAGAATGTAACTCTTTTCATTTTCTTCCTCCGCAAATTATTTTTAAGCACAAAAAGCGCTTTTTCCCAAACATATTTTCCGCGCCGCAAGCCCGGATCAAAGACAAAAGAACCCCTTTTCCCCCCTGAATTCCCTAACCGCCCGGTTCATCGCCATATATTTGGACGCGGGTACATATTCGGTAATGGAATTGCCCGATCCCAGCGCAAAACCGCAGCGCCCCCGGGCGTACGAGCAGACATCCCCGGTCAGCCCGGCAATCTGCTTTTCATCCATGCGGACCAGGCTGTCCGTATCAATACCCCCGAAAAGCGCTACACGTTTTCCGTAAGTATCGACCCAGAAGGAAAAGGGGGCTATCTGATCCTCGTTGGAATGTTTCGCGTCTATTCCCAGAGCGATAAGCTCATCCATAACGCTGAATATTTTACCGCAGCAATGCAGCAGGAAAGGCTTTCCCGCGCCGTGGATCATATTGATTATTCTTTTATAAACAGGAAAGATATTGCCGCGTATATCCTCGGGCGGGAACAGGGTACTGGTCTTATAACCCAGATCATCCCCGAACCGCATGATACAATAGGCGTCCGCGAAATTTTCAAGAAATTCCTTCCATATTTTTTCGATAACAACACCCATTTTCTCAAAGAGCATACGGAACAGCTCTTCGTCATCGTATTTGATAAAGCATAGATTCTGATACCCGGTTATATCCTGCACGCATTCGAAAACGCCGTTCCCCGGCCCCCCTACCCCCTTCATCCCGGGGGGCAGATTAGCCGCAAAGGACCGGAACAGGGGATAGTATTTTTCCCTGAAAATGCCGGGGACCTCTTCCCAGGGGTACTTGCGTAAATCTTCCATGGTATGGATCGAACCCGGCTCATGGCCGTAGAGAGCCCTGTTTCCGGGCAAACCGCCCGCTATAATACACTCAAACGGAATAGCGTCGTACCCGATCTTTTCAAAAAAACGATTGTAATTTTTAAAGTACTCATCCCTGTCGGCATCGTCCCCGTTAATTAAACCGGAAAAATTTTTACCGGTAATATCTTCGATTACATTGGGCGCCACAATATGATCATAGAGCGGTACCCACTCCGAGCGGATATTCCGCGCGGCATCTACGATCCGGTTATAGTCATTCGCCATTGAAAGCCTCCCATACACCGGCACAATGCGCCGTTACTGATTCGGTCAAGAGGGGCCGGTACCCCCGCGCGGAAAGAGTCATTTCCCGCTCAAAATGGCGCTCCGTTACCAGAGCGGTGATGCCGATAATCTCGGCGTCGTTCGCGTATTTGGCGGCAAGCACAGCCACATGCCGGGTTGAGGGCGCGAACATCAGGCGGTTAATAGACGCCTCAAGCCGTTCAAGAATAAGCTCCTCCCCCAGAAGAATCGAACCCGATACATACACGCACTGGATATCCAGAAAGGCGATGGCGTTGATCAGGGCAATTTCAAGGTAACGGACAAGCCGGTCTATTGCTTTGCAGGCAAAGGGCTCCCCGTGCCGCGCCCGGGCCACAATCTTATTCCAGGTAATATCCGGGTCCGATCCCTTTTCCCTGGCCCAGCGGACCAGCGCGAGCAGGGATGCGTAGTCCTGGAGGCAGCCGCTCATGGGAACCTTTTCATCCATATCGTCCCGTTCCACTACCACGCCCCCCATCAAACCCGCCAGGCCGCTGGCGCCCTGGTAAACCTTTCTGTCGCTGACCACGCAGCCCCCGATCCAATTGCTTACGGACATATACAGAAAATTCCCGTATCCCTCTTTGTTGCCGTAGTACAGCTCGCTCAGGGCGGCCACATGGACTCCCAACTCCAAATAGACGGGAATCCCGAATGCCCTGTAAAGGACATCCACGATGGGGATGTTTTTCAGGCCGTGGAATCCCGGGGGCTCAAGGATAATGCCCCGCTCCGCGTCCAGGGGGCCTGCGGCGGATATGCCTATGCCCCAGATGCGGCCCTTCCACTCGCCGGACATATGTTTGGAAGAAAGGTGCAGCAGGATATCCAAAAAATCGTCCACGGATTCGGCGGGGGATATTTCGAACCGGTCGGACCTTAAAACGCTCCCGTTGAGGTTCACCACGCCTATCTCCGTATACCCCCGATCCACAAAAATACCCAAAGCCAGAAGGGAATCCGGAACAATCCTGAGCAGATCGGCCTTGCGCCCCGCAGCGGTCGCGGCTTTGCCGTTTTCCTCCACCACCCCCTGCCGGAGGTACTCGTTGACTATATTGCTTATCGTCATCTTGCTCAGTTTGGTGTATTCGCATAGGCGGGTACGGGAACAGGGACCGTGCATGGAAATAGTCCGCAGTATCAGGTATTTGTTGTTTTCATTCATTGAATGATGGTTAACACCCTTCAATATTCCCCTCCGCGGACAGCATACAGGCCATATCACCCTATTTATAAAAATATTTGACAAATAATTAAACCCGCCAAAGCCTTCCCTATATTCCGACTCTGCTAGCGATAAACAGGCGGGATCGGCGAATAATTCAGGTTAGCATGGAAGATTTCGGCTGTCAAGAAAAAAATTTACAAAAAAATCAAAAGGTTTGATAAAATGAGTGCAATTAATATATAACTTTTACAAACGAGGCGGAAACCGGCGGCCTACGTACTTTTTCCGCATATTCGCGCAAACCCGGCGCGGGAGGAGCCCCTACTTTACCGCGGCATCCTGGATGATATCGAGGGTTTGCTCGGCACAGCGGTCCCAGGAAAAGGCCTGCGCGCGCTCGAGCCCCAGGGCGCGGATCTCCCGGGCGGTATCCCGGTCGGAAGAAAGGGTAACCATGCGGTCCGCCATATCCTCCGGGTCCAGGGGATCAAAGTAGAGGGCGGAATTTTCGGCGGTTTCAGGAAGCGAGGCGGCCCGGGCGCAGGCCACCGGAACGCCGGAAGCCATGGCTTCGAGGACGCCGAGGCCGAACCCTTCATACATGGAGGGGAATACCGCGAAATTCGCCCCGGCGTAGAGTTCCGGAAGGCTCTCCGCGGGAAAGTGGCCGGTAAAAAAAATATCGCCCCGGTAGGGGCTTAAAGAGACGGCTTCCCTGATCTTTTCCGCGCCGTGGCTGTCGGCGCCGGCCAGAACCAGGCGGTGGGGATATTTCGTCCTGTTTTTAAAAATTTCAAACGCCTTGATAAGCCTGGCGTGGTTTTTTATCGGATGATCCAGCCGGGAAACATAGATGATATAGGGCCGGCGGAAGCTGAAAGGCTGGATCAGGACAACGCTTTCGTCGCTTCTCGGGCGCGGGTAAAAGCGGGAATGATCCACCCCGTTATTCACCACGTCGATTCGGGATTCCTTGACCCGGGCAAGCTCCACAAGCTCCTGCTTGACCCATTGGCTTACCGCGATGATCCGGTCAAGGTTACGCAGGGCATTGGGAAGTATCATCCGGATCACGCCCAGGTGCTCCCGGGTTTTGCGGGTACCCCAAAAAGCGGCCATATCGTGGACCACCCCCACAGACGGCACCGGGGAACGCCAGGGGAGCCGTTTGTGGGCCGCGGGGAAAAAACAGGCTGAATATTCCCGTAAAAGGGAAAATTTGGGATATTTGAACTGGTGCCAGAGGGAATTCGCGGTAGTACCCTCCATAAAACACTGGGCAACAAATTCCAGGTCTTCCGCAGCCGT
>JAIRYB010000066.1 GCA_031267955.1 Spirochaetaceae bacterium
ATAAAAAAATTGAATACCTCTATGTTAGTCTTGACTAATTAACTGGGAAGATTCAGCGGTTCCGCAGCATTTTCTTTCAAATAGTTAGATAAAGCTAATAAAACACCCTTAGGGGTACATGTGAGGTTTTATATGAAACGAAACACCTTGAAATCGCCGCTTCCACTGTTATGCGCCGCGATTTTACTTGTGGCGGCGGCAGCCTGCAGGGGCAAAACGGCGCCGGCGGCGTCCCCGCCGCGGCCGGTGGAGCGTTCGGTGGAGAACAGCGGGTTTCCGCTCAGCATCAGCCACGCCTTTGGTGAAACGGTACTTGAGCGTAAACCGGAACGTATCGTTACCATAGCGTGGGGTAACCAGGATGTGCCGCTGGCCCTTGGAATTGCGCCTGTTGGTATGTCGGAGGCCAATTACGGCGTCCTGGACGGAAGCGGGCTTCTGCCCTGGACAAGGGCGAAACTTGATGAACTTGGCGCTGCTGATTACGTTGTGTTCCGCGAAACCGACGGACTGGACTTTGAAGCTATCAATGCCGTAAGCCCTGACGTAATTCTCGCCGGGGACTCCGGCCTTACGAGGGAAGAATACGACACCTTGAGCGAAATTGCGCCGACAATTGCGTATCCGGGTAAGCCCTGGCAAACGCTCTGGCGCGACCAGATCATGCAGGACGCCAGGGGTATGGGGATGGAGGCGGAAGGGGCCGGCTTGATTGCAGAACTTGACGCATTTATCGTTAAAACCCTGGAAAAATACCCGCAGCTTAAAGGCAAGACCGCGGCATTTTGCTACTTTCCTCCGACGGATTTCAGTACCTTCTCTTTTTATGCACCCTCTGATCCACGCTGCGCGTTCCTGCTTGACCTTGGGATGGTAATCCCCAATAGCATACTTAAGCTCAATGAGGGCAACGACTCATTTTACCTGGAAGTAAGCTCAGAAAATGCCGACCTTATGTCGGATGTTGATATTATTCTTACCTGGGGTGATGAGGGGCTACTGGAGGCGCTGCAGGCCGACCCGCTGCTCGGATCCATACCTGCCGTAAGGAGGAACTCCTTCGTGATGCTTCAAGAGAACCCGATTGGAGCATCTCAAACCCCCAGCGCCTTGTCGATTCCCTGGTCCCTTGACGAATACGTTTCACTGATCGCCAAAGCCGCTGATATGGTTCAATGAGCGGCGCTGCGAAAACCCTGCCGCAGACCCGCGGTTTAAGCAAACGGTATGCCCTGGTAACCGCATCCTGTTGTTTATCGCTTCTTCTGGGGGTTGCGGCGTCCTTGGCGTTCGGCTCCCGATCCCTGTCGCTTGAGGACATCATCGGCGGACTGACGCATGACATTCCCGCTACACTCGGCGAAACGGTCGTGCAAAGGCGGATACCAAGAACGATATTCGGGCTTATGGCGGGCGCCGCCCTGGGTATGTCCGGGGCGTTAATGCAGGCAATCACCCGCAATCCGCTGGCGGATCCGGGTATTCTTGGTGTGAATACGGGGGCGGCTTTATTTGTGGTTGCGGGAATAGCGTTCCTGGGTATCAGTACACCCGGACAGTACATAGTGCTGGCGCTGTGCGGCGCCGCGCTGAGCGCGGTCTTCGTTTACGCCGTAGGTTCCATCGGAGGCAGGGGCGCAACGCCGGTAAAGCTGGCGCTTGCAGGTTCCGCAACAAGCGCGGCGCTGTCGTCACTTATCAGCGCAATAATGCTCCCAAGAGCCGCTGTCATGGACGCGTTTCGTTTCTGGCAGGTTGGAAGAATAGGCGGCGCTACCTGGGATGGCATACGTTCAGTTGCCCCTTTTCTGGCCGCCGGCGCGTTACTGGGGCTATGCTCTCTGTCCGCTCTGAACGCCCTTGCACTTGGCGACGATGTAGCGGCCGGTCTTGGGCTGCGCGTTGGCCGGGCACGGCTCATCGCTGCGGCGGCAGGTGTTATGCTCTGTGGAGCGACAACAGCGCTTGCGGGGCCGATTGCCTTTGTAGGCCTGATGGTACCCCACGTTATACGGCTGGCCGTCGGGGTTGACCAGCGGTGGATCATTCCGCTGTCGGCAGCCGGCGGAGCGGCTATTCTGCTGTACTCGGACGTAATAGGCAGGCTGCTCGGCAGGCCGGGAGAGCTTGAGGCCGGGATTGTTACGGCCTTTCTTGGCGCCCCGGTACTTATTTATGTCGCGGCACGGACAAAGGTACGGGATCTATGACAAATGTTAAACCGGTCATAACCTGGCGTAAAAAACGGCTGCACCGTAAAATAGTGGTCTGTGCCGTGCTTGCGGTGTGTGTTGTTGTGTTCTGTATTCTCATGCTGTCGTTGGGCGGCGTGTTTTACCCGCCCCAGGTGATTCTGCGTGTATTGTCCGGGGAACAAATTAAGGGGGCGACCTTTGCGATAGCCACGCTCCGCTTACCGCGGATGCTGGCGGGCCTTTTGGCCGGTGCGGCATTCGGAATCTCCGGGGCGGCATTTCAGGCCCTGCTTCGCAACCCCCTCGCAAGCCCTGATATTATCGGCGTAACATCGGGATCCAGCGCGGCGGCGGTTGCGTGCATCCTTGTATTCAACCTGAACGGCGCAGCGGTTTCGGCAGTCGCGGTGGCCGCAGGGATCGCTACGGCCGCGTTAATCTACGTTATATCGCATGGCGCTGCCTTCTCCGGCGGGCGGCTTATTCTTGTGGGAATCGGTGTTGGGGCAATGCTCCACTCGGTGATTTCGTATCTGCTGCTCCGCGCCTCGAAGTACGATGTACCCGGAGCAATGCGGTGGTTAAGCGGCAGTCTGAACGGCATACGGCCGGAGAAGATTCTTCCGCTTTGTGCGGCCAGCGCGGTACTGGGTCCTCTACTCCTGCTGTCGGAACGCCGGCTAAAGATCATTGAGCTTGGGGATCACAAAGCCGCAACCCTGGGCGTCCGTACCAACGCGACGCGGCTGACCCTTGTCTTATGCGCCGTAGGGCTGACGGCATTCGCCACATCGGTAACAGGCCCGGTAGCGTTCATTGCGTTCCTGTCCGGGCCCATCGCAAAACGTATGACCGGGGATGGTTCGCCCTCACTTTTGGCTTCAACACTCACGGGGGCCGCCCTCACGCTCGGATCGGATCTGCTCGGACAGTTCGCTTTTGATACGAAGTTCCCTGTCGGCGTTATCACAGGAATCATCGGCGCGCCTTATCTGTTGTTTTTGCTGGTAAAAATCAACCGTTCGGGAGCTTCAGTATGACTAATCCGCACACTCTATCGGCGGTACATCTTGCTGCGGGTTATGGTGATCGGGAAATTATCCACGACATGAACTTGACCGTACCAAGGGGAAAAATCAGCGCCATAATCGGCGCAAACGCCTGCGGCAAATCAACCCTGCTGAAGACTTTCGCCCGGCTTATCCGGCCCCTGTCGGGCGGGGTAACGCTTGATGGAGCAGCCATTGACAGGATAGCGCCCAAGCGTTTGGCGAGGATTCTCGGCATTCTGCCTCAATCGCCCATCGCTCCCGAGGGCATTATCGTGTCGGATTTAGTCAGCAGAGGCCGCTATCCGTATCAGAGTTTTCTGCACGGGCCGGGCAGGGGCGACGATGAGGCGGTTGCCCGGGCCCTTGACCTGATGGGTGTTACGGATCTTGCCGGGCGCAGTATGGACGAGCTTTCGGGCGGTCAGCGCCAGCGTGTCTGGATTGCGATGGCCCTGGCACAACAGACGGCTATTCTGCTGCTTGACGAGCCGACGACATTCCTTGATGTTACGCATCAGATTGAAATATTGGATTTGCTTACGGACTTGAACCGCGAGAACGGGACAACCATCGTAATGGTGCTGCATGATGTCAACCTTGCGGCCCGCTACGCCGACTGTATTTTCGCACTGAACAAGGGGCGGCTTGTCTCGGAGGGCGAACCGGAACAGGTTATTACCCAAAGCACGATCCGGGGCGTGTTCGGCCTTGACTGCATCATCGCAGAGGATACCGTGTCGGGTTCGCCTATCGTACTGCCGAAGGGCCGTCATCATATCCGGTAAAATTCCGGTAAAATGCTCCACTGGTAGCTCTGGCTTAGGGAATTCCTTATACTGGTTTTATGATCCCCGGTCTTTCGTGGCTGTTCCATAAAATTAAGGTATACGCCCTGGTGGGGGAAAGCGGCACCGGCAAGAGCTTCCGGGCCAAGCTGGTAGCCCAAAAGCACGGGATCGAGTACATTATCGACGACGGACTGTTGATTAGGGATAACCGGATCCTGGCGGGACATTCGGCAAAGACCGAAAAGACCTTTATGGCCGCGGTCAAGGTGGCCCTGTTCGACAACAAGGGGCACCGGGACGAGGTTGCCCGGAAACTCCAGAGTGAAAAGATCCGCAAGGTCCTTGTTCTGGGAACATCGGAAAAAATGGCAAACAAAATCGCCGTCCGGCTCCAGCTTCCCATCCCCGCGAAGATCATCAAGATCGAGGACATAGCCTCCCAGGACGAGATAGAAAAGGCCATCAGAACCCGCAAGATCGAGGGCAAGCATGTGATCCCCGTGCCTTCCATCGAGGTAAAGCGGAGCTACCCGAATATTTTTTACGAGGCTATCCGGGTACTGCAGAAAAAAAAGAAAACCACCGGGATCAGCCCCGCGGGGGCCAACCTGGGGTCCGGCAGGATCGGCCCCATACCGAAGGTGCTGGAAAAATCGGTGGTCCGCCCGGAGTACTCCAAACGGGGCAAGGTGATCATCACGGAGGCGGCCCTGAGCCAGATGGTGATTCACTGCGTTGACGAGTACAGCGGCGAAATTCGCATCAAAAAAATCGCAATCAAGGATGATGAGATAGGCTACCGGCTGGTGATCACCATTGACGTGCCCTACGGGATGCAGTTGGGGGGGAATATCCATGAATTACAGCAGTATATTATTGACAACATCGAGCGGTATACCAATATTCTTATCGAAGAAGTAAATATTATCATTGACAAGATCATACAGTAACGGGCCTGCGGCATTGCGGGCCCGGGGGGAGGGGTTATGCGGCGTTTTTTTTGTTCGACACTCGTGCTGATGGCTCTGTGCGGCCGGCCCGGCGGGGTTTTTGGGCAGAATCCGCTGATCACGGACCACTACGAGATCAGCAGCGAAGACCCTGGCGCGGGGGAACGAATTGCCGGGGACCTGGAGGGCCGTTTTGCGGTCTACACCCGGCTCTTCCGTTTTAACCCCCAATCCCTGGCGGCGCCCTTCAGGGTACGCCTGATCGGTGATACGGCGGCCTACAACGGTTACCTTATCGAAAAACTGGGGGAAAGCAGCGCCGGGGCGCTGTACCTCCACTACCGCCAGACGGAACGCCGGGAGCTGGTGATCAACTACGGGGATGGAACGGGGTGGGAACGGGCCCTCCCCTACCAGTCATTCGTCCAATATCTGCGTTCCTTCATCTCCAATCCCCCCTCCTGGATAGAAGAGGGCTTTGCCATTTACTTCAGTACCTTGTCCCTGGACGGGGGGGAACTGGCCTATGTCGAAAACCTTTCCTGGCTGGAACGGGTCAAGGAGCTGCCGGCCGTCCCGGTTCAGGACATCCTCCTGTTGGACACCCGGGACCGGGATCCTTCCCTTTCCCGGGAGGACTACAGCGCCCTCTCCTGGGCCCTGGTGTCCTTTTTCCTCAACAGCGGGGATGATGAGTACTTCCGCTCCCTGCTGGAATGTTTTTTGCTCCTCTCCCCCGATGCGGGCTTAACGGAAAATTCCGCTGTCCTGGCGGATTGGATTGAAAACTGGAACGGCTTTAAAAACCTGGACCGGGACTACTACTCCTATATCCGCGCCCGCAAGACCTTCCCGGAACTGATGAACGAGGGCCGCCAGGCGTACGGAGAGGGGAACCTTGATACGGCGGAACCGTCCTTTGTCATTGCCCGGGATCAGCGGCCCGACCACTACGCCCCCTACTACTACCTGGGGCTTATTGCCTACGGCAGGGGGGACTGGGTCCGGGCGGAGCAATACTACAACACCAGTCTTGAACGGGGGGCCGACAAGGCCCTGGTCTACTATGCCCTGGGGCTTAACGCCGCGGCTGCGGAACAGGGCGAGCGGGCCGCCGAATTTCTGCGTCTTGCCATTGACGCGGATCCGGCCCGCTACCGCGAAAGGGCCAACGCCCTGCTCAGACGGCTGCGCTTTTAGCGGCCGGGACGGTAAAAACCATGACATCGGAGCAGAAAACAGCCCTGGCCGGGTTTCTTGACACCGCCGGCGACTACCTGGGGGATGGGTACAGGCGGCCCAGGGAAAATTACGCCTTCACCGACGACACCGTGGGGACCGGGGACACCCTTGAGGAAGTCGCCGCGGAGATCTGCGCCTGCCGTTCCTGCCCGCTGGGGGCCGGCAGAACCAACGCCGTCCCCGGAGAGGGGGTAAAAAACCCGCTGGTTCTGGTCATCGGCGAGGGGCCCGGCCAGGACGAGGACCAAACGGGCCGGCCCTTCGTGGGCAGGGCGGGGCAGCTTCTCGACAAGATGCTCTCCGCCATCGGCCTGAACCGGCAGGAGAACTGCTTTATTGCCAATGTAGTCAAGTGCCGGCCCCCGGAAAACCGGGACCCCGCGCCAGCGGAGGCCGAGGCCTGCCGGCCCTTCCTGAACCGCCAGATAGCCTGCCTAAGGCCCCGGATGATCCTCTGTGTGGGGAAGGTTGCCTCCAACCTGCTCCTGGGAAACACCGAATGGGTTACCATTGGGAGTCTGCGGGGCCGTTTTTTTGAATACCCCGCGGCGCCCGCCGTTCCGTTGTTGGCCACCTACCACCCCAGCGCCCTGCTGCGGAACGAAGATCTTAAACGGCCTGCCTGGGAAGATCTAAAGCTGCTCCGTTCCAAACTTGAGGAACTCACGAGCACCTGATGGCCCCCTACCTGGATCTTGTCTTCGACATCCCCGCAATCCAGCGGTTTACCTACCGGAACGCCGCCCCGTCCCGCAAGGGCGCCGGGTCCCCGGCGGTATTCGGCAAGCGGGTCATGGCGCCCTTCGGCAAGCGGGACGTCCTGGGCTATATCGTCGCCGAGCGGGAAGAAGCTCCGGCGAACCTCGATCCCCAAAACATCCGGGAGATCCGCCGGGTGGTGGACGGCGAATGCACCTTTGGGGAAGAGGATATCGCCCTGGCGGAGTGGATCGCCGCCTACTACCTCTGCGGCCTGGGGGAGGCCCTGGCGGCGATGATCCCCTCGGGAAGGAGGCCCGGCAGCTACCCCACCCTGTACGGGGAGGGGGAAGAAATCGCCCCGGCGCCGCTGGTACTCTCCACCGAACAGCGGGAGGCCCTGGAAACCATTACCGCCGCCCCCGGCGCCGAAAAACCGATGTTCTACCTCTACGGCATCACCGGATCCGGCAAGACCGAAGTGTTCCTCCGGGCCGCGGAGGATACCCTGAACAAGGGGAAGTCGGTGATCTACCTGGTACCGGAGATCGCCCTGACCCACCAGGCGGCGGAAGCCGTCAAGGCCCGTTTCGGTACCCTGGCGGCGATCCTCCATTCCGGCATGAGCCCCAGCGCCCGGCTTTCCGAGTGGATGCGGGCCCGCCGGGGGGAAGCCCGGATCGTGGTGGGCCCCCGGAGCGCCGTCTTTGCCCCCCTTAGGGATCTGGGCCTCATCATCATCGATGAAGAACACGACGGTTCCTATAAATCGGGAAACACCCCCCGCTACCACGCCCGGCAGGCGGCCATGCGCCGCCGGACGGTTTCCGGGGCCCTGCTCCTGATGGGATCCGCCACCCCGTCGGTGGAGGCCTGGAAGCTCATGGAGGAAGGGCAGATAAGGCGGCTCAACCTTTCCAGACGCCTGGCGGGGGGGAAACTGCCGGAGATCTCCGCGGTAAGTCTTGAAGGTACCGAAGGCTGCCTTACCCCGCAGCTTAAGGAGGAGATCCTCAAAACCGCCCGCATGGGCCGCCAGACCATCCTTTTCCTCAACCGCCGGGGCTTTGCCTACTTTTACCGCTGCCCCTCCTGCGGCTTCGAGCTGACCTGCAAACACTGTTCCGTGTCGCTTACCTGGCACAAGGACCGGGGCCGGGCGATCTGCCATTACTGCGGCTACTCCGAGCCCCCTCCGGGGGCCTGCCCCCGCTGCGGTTCCCTTGAAGCCGGTTTCAGGGGTTTCGGCACCGAGATGATCGAGGAGGAACTGGGCCGCACCTTCCCGGAACTGAAGATCCGCCGGGTGGACGCCGATTCGGCGGCCGGGGGGGGGCTGGAAAAAAGCCTGGGGATGTTCCGCGCCGGCATGATAGATATACTTCTGGGCACCCAGATGGTAGCCAAGGGCCTGAACTTCCCCGGGGTACGTCTGGTGGGGGTGATTCTGGCGGATACGGGGCTCCACCTGCCGGATTTTCGCGCCGCGGAGCGGACCTTTTCCCTGCTGGTCCAGGTAGCGGGCCGGGCGGGGCGTTACTTTCCCGATGGCAAGGTGATCATCCAGACCTTCAGAATGGGGGACCCGGTAATCGAAAGATCGACGGCCCTGGATGTGGAAGGCTTTTTCCGGACGGAAATTGCCCAGCGCAAGGTCCTGAATTTCCCCCCCTACTCCCGGCTTATCCGCCTTAATCTGCGGTCCCGGGACCCGGTCCGGGTGGACAAGGCGGCCGGCAGGCTTGCGGACCTGGCCCGCCCCCTGCTCCCCCCCGGCGCCGATATGCTGGGCCCCGCCGAATGTCCCATCGGGATCATCGCCGGGAACCACCGCCGCCACCTGATCCTCCGGGGCCCCGATATGGGCCCCCTCCACGGCGCAGTGCGGACAACCCTGCTCCGCTACAACAAGAGCAAAGACAGCCGGGTTTATCTGGAAGTAGACATAGACCCGGTGAGTCTTTTATAGTTATACTTAATACATGAAGCATTTTTTGATTTTAACTGCATTGGCCGTTCTGCCCGTTACGGGGCTTTTTTCTTATCCGGACTATTACCTGCAGCTTCGGGACGCCATCTATGCCCAGGAATTAAACGCCGAGGGAGTGGACCCCCTGTACCGGAACGCCCTGGCGAAGGCCCAGGAAACCCTCACGGGCCGGGAACTCTACATCATGCTGTCCCGCTGCGAATACCTGATGGGGAGAGCGTACCA
>JAIRYB010000112.1 GCA_031267955.1 Spirochaetaceae bacterium
TTCCGCCTTTTGTTCCAGATCCCGCAGTACGGCGGCCCCTGTTTTTTTTGAACTGAATTTACATTCGCCGAAGATCATGTCAAAGCCGGAACTGTCATAGGCGACAATGTCTATTTCAAGTTCCCTGTCCCACCATCTCCCGCAGCGGTTGATGGAAAAGCCCCATATTTTTTTAAAATCCAGTGCCCACATCTTTTCGCGGCAAATATCTTCCCAGACATAACTTACGTGCCCGTCTATAAAATTCTGTTTTATCTGTTCCAGTACTTCGCCGGCCCGGCCCGATTCAATATACCCCATGCGGGGAAAAACAAATTTGAACCAGAACCGCAAAAAATTGTCTTTTATGCGGTAAAGGCCTTTCTTGCTTTTTTCGGGATTTTCTTCAGTTACCGGAACCTCGCGCTCCAGAATTCCCAGGGTAATAAGGGTATTGAGGTATTTTGAGATGCCCGACTGTTTGAGTTCCAGCGCCGCGGCTATTTGAGACAGTTTGCGGTTCCCCGCTGCTATAACCTTGATAAGCGAATAGTAGCTGCCTATTTCCGACACTTCCATCCGCAAAAGAAAGGCCGGCTCATTGTAGAGAAAACCGGAAGTGGTAAGTATATTTTTCCGTATTTCCCTGTTCAGGTTCCCGCTTTCAAAAAATTCAATATACTTGGGAACTCCCCCGGTTACCGCGTAACGTTCCGCCAGTTCCCGCTCGCTTTTGCCGGGGAAAAAAGCGCCGTAATGCGAAAAGGGAATCTGTTCCAGCCTGATCTGTCCCGTGCGTCTGCCGTAAAGCGGGCTGTTGTAGGAGAGGACCGAACTTTCCATCATGGATACCGAAGATCCGCAGAGTATAAGCATGACGTTTTTATCTGAAAGAAAGGTATCCCATATCTTTTGCAAAATAGAGGGAAAAGCCGGGTTTGCCTTTGCCAGATACTGGAATTCATCTATGGCGATGACCAGGCGTTTCTGTTTATGCCTTGGAATAGGTACATCAAAAAGGGCCTTAAAAATGAGGTCCCAATCCGCTGTGGATGACGAGGCAAGCAGCTCGTTTCCGGAAAATTCCGCCGCGAGCAGTCTGAAAGCCGCGCGATTCTGGGCTTCGCTCTCCTCGGTCGCGAGAAAGTAAAGCCCCTGTCTGTCCGAGAGGAAACGGGAAATAAGGGCTGTTTTTCCAATACGGCGTCTTCCGTAAACAACAACAAAAGAAGCCTTTTCCCGCATCCACTGTTCTTCCAAAAAAGCCAGCTCTCCGGCCCGGTCCACAAATGGAGTGGCGGCAATATCATCCATATAAATTATTATACTCTAAATTATAATAATTTCAAGTATAACAAATGATAACGCACGATGATAACGGACCCGGCCTGGTTTCGGTCAGCGTTTTTTGGGGGAGGGCGAAGCGCGGGCCTGTTTTTTGCCGTCCGCGGACCTGTACGGGTTGCGCCTGTTGCGCAGGTAATTCTGATAGGCGGCGCTGCTTTCGTAATAACCGTCCAGGCCCTTGAACGAGGAAGATTCGTCACAGCGGTAGAGTTCCAGCAGAGCGGGGAAAAGGCCGGATTCCAAAACTTCCGCTGTTTTTGAAAGGGGAAGCCGGGGAAGCGCCGCGGGGAGCATGTGGTTCTTTACCAGATAGCACACAGCCCTGGTGGTCCCGTCCGAAAACCCCAGGCGTTCCAGAAATTTTCCGGCCAGCCGGGCGCCCAATTCGGCATGGCCGTCAAAACGGCGCTGCCCGGAGGATTCGGAGAGGGGCTTTCCCACATCGTGAAGCAAAAGCCCCAGGGAAAGGACGAGGTCGTACTTTTTCCGGTAACGGAAGGTTTCCAGGGTATGTTTCCAGACATTGCCCTCCGGGTGGTACTCTTTGGAATGATCAACGTTATCCAGGGCGGCCAGTTCCGGCCAGAACTGTTCCACGAATCCTGTTTCTTTGAGCAGTTCCAGGCCCAGATCCGGCCGGGGCGAAAGCATGAGGCCCGCGAGCAAAAGCCGCTGGGACTCCGCGCTGGGCGGAAAATCTTCCGCGAGATTGCCCGCTATCCGGGAAATTTCCCGGATTATCCGGAATTCGCCGGGCTGCCCGCCGTCGCCGGAGCGGGTATAACGGGCCAGAATCAGAGCCCCTTCCGCGGCCGCCCGGTAACGGCCGGAAGAGGGGCCGATGTTTTTCCACCAGCAGCCCGTTTCCGCCGCGCGCGTCTGTTCATACCCGTCCGGGGCTTTTCCGTCACGCAGTTCGCGCAAGAGGGGGTATAGCCCCAGCGGGTCCCAAAAGCGCCCTGTTCCCGCGTCCCGGAAAAAGGAGAGCAGCCTGTACGCGGGCCGGTTTTCCCTGTCCCGGAAAAAACCTGAATCCTGCCCATCATCAAGGCAATAAAAGTACCAACGCTTCCCGCCCTGGTCCGCGGCGGCGTCGGCAATGCCAGTTCCGGGGAAACGGAGATTTTCAAAAAGCCGGGCAAGATCGGAAATATCGGCGCTGGTTTCCGCCCAGACAAAGGGGAGGGGGCTATGCCCCCAGTAAAGGTCCAGGGCGCTAAACGCGCGGAATCTTAAAGAGTATCCGTTGTTGGCGAGGGTTTCAAAAACTGCCGGCTCAGCCGGGGCGGGCCTGGTTTCCATGGACTTCCTTTTCATACCCGGAAATGCGCCGTTTGGCGCCGGTTAACGGTTTTACGCGAAAAGCGCCTTCCAATGAACATTGGGGGGGGTAGGCCGGGACCGTGGCCCGGCCGCAGGGGGGCCGGACAGCGGCGGAGTTTGCGCCGCAGGCGCGGGCTCCGCGTCAAAACCGCAGTGTTTTGCCCCGCTGTCCGGTAACAGGCCCCCCTACTGAAAGCCTTTAATTAAATTGCCCGGTAATTTATCCGGAAATAATTTTTCCGGCATACCCGTAAATTCCTCTGCCCCGAGCGGCAGGATGGGCATAACCTTCCCGTTCATGGAAAGCCGGTACCCCAGCCCTTCAAAAAGACCGGCCCTTCCCGGAATCTTTATCGCCGGTATGAATACGGAAAGGTATCTGGCTATAAAAGTTTCTATAAACCCGGGCTTGGGGTATTCATTGTAAACTATCTTTGCGTTTTCGTGAATGCCCGCGAGTCCCCGGGCAATTTTAAGCGCTTCCCCCAGGCCGCCCAGGCTGTCGGCGAGGCGGTTGTCCCGCGCGGCAATTCCCGAATAGATCCTTCCCTGGGCAAGTTTTTCCATATCTTCAACAGGCATATTCCGCCCGTCCGCGGCTTTCCCCAAAAAATTATTGTAGGTGTCCAGGATTAGCTGCCGGTAGCGCCTTTCTTCCGCGGTGTTCAGATTCCGGGACGGTATGATTATGCCGGACCCCAGATCGGCGTGATCCCCCCGCTTCAGCAGATCTACCGCTATTCCCAATTTATTGTAAAGCCCGTTATCGTAAAACCAGCCGGCAATGACCCCGATGGAACCTGTAAGGGTAAACGGAGAAGCTACTATATGGCTTGCGTACATGGAAGCCCAATATCCCCCGGACGCGGCTACAGGCCCCATGGAAACGACCACCGGCTTATAGTACCGCGCGTCCTTGATCGCCTCCGCCAGATAATCCGCGGCTTCCGCGCTGCCGCCCGGGGAATTGATCCGCACTACAATGGCCTTGGTCCGCCGCCTGCCCGCAAGCTCCCCGATAAGGGAGGCCAGATAGCGGGTCCCCATGCCCTGGTCAAGATCGGTCTCACCGTTCGCGTATACAACCGCGATTTCTCCGGAAGTAATAAATTCCCTCCGTAAACGGTAGTTCGGATACCCGCCGGTCAGGCTTGCCCGGGAGTCGCCCCAGAAAACAAAACTATCAATCGCGCGGCCTTCCAGTTCCTGTGCCGCCTCAATAACGGCGGACCCCCTTCCAATAGTATCGACAAGCCCCCCGGCCTTTGCCCCCTGGGCGGAATAGAGAAATTCATGGTTTAGAATGGTGTTAAATTCAGCTTCAGTCCATGACCGGGCTTCTGTCAGTGTTTTTTTGGTAAGGTTAAAAATATCGTCAAGGTAGATACCGTACTGCCTGCGATCCGCGTCCGAAAGGCCGGAACGGGTATAGGATTCCATGGCGGATTTGTAGTTGAAATACCGGAGTTCCTGTATCCCGATGCCGATTTTTTCCAGGGTCGATCGGTAGTATTCCCTGCCGTATACATAGCCGGTAAAGGTCAGCGTCCCCAGATCGTCCATGACGATTTTGTCCGCCGCCGAAACCATGCAGTAGAGGTCAATATCCGCCGTATCGAAAAACGCGATCAGTTTTTTCCCCGACGCTTTAAAAGTTTCAAGGGCGTCCCGCAATTCCCAAAGGACGGTCCTGTCCGCGCTAAAGCCCGAAGTGTTAAGGATTATCCCGCGGATATTCCTGTCTTCCCCGGCCTTTTTGATAACCTGTAGAATTTTGAGGAGGGAAGGCTGGTCCGGGGAAGGGAAAAAGAATCCGGCCTGCTCGTTGTAAAGCGACAGTTCCAGATACCGGACTTTTGAAGCCTGGCCGGGAACCTGGACAGCCGCCGGTTTATTGTCCTGGGATTCGGCCGCGGAATCAACGCCGGCGGCATCGCTGCCGGCATCGGCGGAGATTACCTGCCCCAGCAGAAAGATGAAAATAAAAAGAAAAACCATGCCGGCCGCGCCTGTCCTGTATTTCATTGTGCTTTCCGTTCATTGGAATGTGCGGGTGTAATACCCGAGAACCCGCTCACCGGTTCGCGGTGGAGCTTTAGGGCGAAATTTGAACCTGCCGCAAATGGCGCGGAGGCTCATTTCTTCTTGTCAACCCGGCCCCGCGGTTTCGCCCGCCCCTCCTTCGCGCCGGCGTTTTCTTTGCCGGTATCGGCCTTGCCGGGCCTGGCGGCAGCGCCGGCGGCCTTTTTTGTTTTTGCGGCCAAAGAGTCGACAAGCCGGTCCAGTTTGTACTGCGAAACAGCTTCGGCTTTGCGGAACTGTTCCGCGACACCGGCAATGGTTTTCGCCCGGGCCTGGCCGTACTCCAGCAGTGCAAACAGCGGGATGTAGAACAGCGCTTCTTCAAAGGCCTCTTTGTTGAACCAGAACGTACTCTCAAAGAAGCTGGCCTTCAGGATCGAGCGGAAATCACCGGCATCGTAATTTTCCAGCGCCAGCGCTAACGCCAGCGGGGCAAGTTCCGGCAGGGGGGCCGCCTTTGCCGCCGCGCCGGTCCGGGCCAGGACCGCTTTCATGATCTCTATGACCCGCCATGCCTCGCCGCCGGGAACGCCCAGCCCCTCAAAAGCCTCGCGCAGCTTGCGGTCCAGGCCCCAATATTCCGCCAGGTCCCTCGCGCCGCCGCCCGCGCCCTTTCCAAGCACGGCGCGAAGCAGCCTGAGCAGGCCGTAGCCAAGGCCGAACGCCGCGATAACGGGTTTCGCGGAAACAGCCTCCGCGAATGTATGCAGGATTTTTGCCGCTGCGGCATCCTCCGCTCCGGCGTTTTTGCTGTCCGCCGTGGCCCTGGGCGCGGGTTTGGCCGGGGCCCTGGACGGCTTTGTTTCGGGTTTCTTTTCTCCCTTTCCCAGCGTCAAAAGGGCTTCCAGATAAACGATAAAATCTTTTACCGCGTGCTGGACGGCTTTGCTGTCGGGCGCCGGCGCGGCGATATTGCGGGCGGCCTTGTCCTTTGCCGGAGCCGCAGGGAAAGGTTCGTACCGGCCGTCCGCGCCGTCCAAAAATTTAAACGCGCCGGCGATAAAAGTTTCGGCGGGCTTTTCAAAAGATTCCGCGAAAACAGCGGCTTCCTTTTTCCGCGCCGAAGACGCGGTAACCAGCGCGCTCAGTTCGGCGAATCTTCCGTGGGTAAAGCATTCAACGATGGGCGCGTAAAGTTCCCCCAGGAAAATATCTTTAAGCGCCGCGTCCAGGTCCCAAACCCCCTCGCCGTTGAGTTCCGCGTTGAGCTTGGACCACCGGGCGTCCCAGCGGTACTCCGCGGAACCGGGGGCGCTGTCTGTCACTTCGTGGATGTCCAGAAACACCTGGGCCTGGTAGCCGTTAAGCGAGACAAAAAGCCCCCGTTCGGCGATTTCCTTTGAAGAGCGGATAAACCAGCGGTTCTGCCGCTGCTCCCTGAGCAGGACAAAGCAGCGATCCTCCCCGCGGAGGCCAATCGCCCGGCAGAGGCTGTCGCGGCGGGAACTTCCGTCTTTTTGGGGAATGTTCGCCGACCCCTCGCGTATCCAGCCCGCAGCCGGGGAGTAGGCGTTGTTAAAGAGGACCAGTGCCCGTTCATTCCCCGCGCTGTTGGTGTAGGCAAACACATTCTCGTTTACATAGCCGTTTGAATCCCAAAGGTCGAAAAGGCAGAAACCGGCGCTGCCCGAAAAAAGGTAGCGTTTTTTCATCAGGGGGAAAATTTCCCGCTCGTGCCGCTCCACAAAATCCTGGTCGGGATTTTCGTCCCTGTAGGAGCGGCGGTATTCCATCCCGTACTTTTCCTCGAAGCCCTCGATCTGCCCGTGGCCGAACATGGGCAGGCCCGGCATAGTCACAAGCAGCGTACAGATGCCAAAGTACTTGTCCCCCTTGCCGAACTGGGCCGCCGCGGTTTCCTCGTCGGGGTTATTCATAAAGTTGACAAAACGTTTAAGCACTTCCGGATCGAATTCAAGGGTGTTTTTGATGGTGTCCCGGTATTTTGAATTTTCCTCTTTTTTCAGCATATTCATAAACGCCGAATTGTACACCCGGTGCATACCCAGGGTGCGGACAAAGTAGCCTTCCATCATCCAGAACGCTTCCGCCAGGAGCAGGGTATTCGGCGCTTCCACCGCGCAGCGGTCCACCACTTCCCTCCAGAATTCGTTGGGAATACGGCGGTTGAATTCTTCGGCGGAAACAGCGTGTTCGGAACGGCTCGCGATGTCCCCGCCCCTGCCCGGTTCCGGGTACCAGAGCCGCTGGATGTGGCGTTTGGCAAGGGTCATGGCTGCGTCAAAGCGGACAATGGGGAACTGCCTGCATACCCCGATAATCGTCCGGATAACCGCTTCCCGCGCTTCCTCGTTAAGAAAATCGATCTGGGCGGTATCGTTCCAGGGCATGGAAGTCCCGTCGTTTCCGTGGTAGATATAACGGGTTTCGCCGGTACGGTTGTCGGTACGTTTAAAAACTACCGCGCAGTCGCTGTGGTCAAAGTAGTGCTCTTCAATTTGGACGGTAATATCATCCCTGCCCGAAAGATTCCCGCAGTTGTAATTGTAGGCAGGGAAGGGCGTGTAGGGAAGCTGTAGAAAACGGTCCGGGTGCTCCATCATCCACCGGCTGTCAATGCCTGTATGATTGGGGACCATGTCCGAACCCAGCCTTATCCCCCTGCGGTAACAGCGGTCCCGGAGATTCGCCAAAGCCTCCCAGCCGCCCAGTTCCCCGGCAATATCGTAGTCGTAGAGGCTGTACGCGCTCGCGGCGGCTTCCGGGTTTCCGGTCCACTGTTTGATAATGCGGGAAGCGTTGCTGCGCTCCCAAAGCCCGATGAGCCAAAGCCCGGTAAAGCCCCGGTGCGCCAGATCGTCAAGTTCCTCGTCGGGGATCTGATCCAGCCGGGTAATTTCCCTGCCGTATTTCCGGGAAAGCTGGAAAAGCCAGACCAGGGTACTTTTCGCCAGCAACACCGTGTTCGGCATCCAATCCTGATCCGGGCTGAACCGTTCGTATTCGTCAAGCCCGCCAAAAGTCAGCGCTTCCGACGGGCCCGGGCCGAAGAACGAAGGCTTGTCTTCCTCTTTTATTACGTCCAGCCCCATCAGTATACGCGAAAGGAATTTTCCCAGAAGGACGCCCCATTTCCTGCGCATAAAGTCAAGCTGCCCGGTAAGCGAGTCCGGGGACGCCAGGGCAGGGGCGCGGAGCAGGTCCCAGAGGTTTTGCCCGTCCGGGCCAAAGGGCGGCAGATCCGCCAGATGCGCGCGGAGCAGGTCCAGGGCCTCGTTGTAAACCGTTTCGGCCTCAAGGTTCCGGTCGTCAAACATAAAAAGAAAAGGCTTAAAAGCGGGGTTAAGGTTTGCCAGCGCGAGAAGCATGATCTCTTCAAGCGCCAGGGCTTTATTGCTTTCCCCCTCGTCGCTCCCTTCAAGGTAATCCCCCGCGGAAACCTTGCCGGCGTATACCATTTGGGGCGGGAATATGCCGGAAAATGTTTCCAGCAGCAGCCTGATCTTGGCCGATCCCAGCCGGGACCCAAGCCGGTCCAGGGCGGTCTCGAACACATCGGCTTGAATCCGCTCCCGGTAAAGGGCCACCATGTAGTGGAGTATCTCGTCGATAAGCCCCATAGCGTTAAGCTGCCCGGCCTTTAGCATCTTTTCCGGGGTCCGGGGATCGATCTTCGCGTTGATCTTCCGGGTTAAATTCCGCGCTTCCCGGATATTCGCCAGTACCACGTTCCCCCGCAGGGAAAAAATACCGTGTTCCAGCCCGTATTCTTCCCGTACATCGCGGCGGATATGGAATTCCCGCAGGGCCATGCAGGCATCCGCCCGAAATCGAAACGCGTTTTTCCGCATTGGCCGCGCCCAGTCTTCAAAAACCAGCGGTATTCGCAGGAATTCCATACTTGCCTCCAAATAAAACTGCTTTAAAGTATAATAAAAACCCGCGGTTTTTTCCATTTTGGGCAAAAATTATTCCGGCAATTATACACTCAGCCCGGAATTTGGGCGCATCCCCGCCTCCGGCGGGGACCGGGCTTTCCGGGGCTCCGCGTGCCCGCACGCTCCGGCCCCGGCGCACAGCGCCGTGGCTGCTTAGGCCCTTCGGGCCACGCACCCCTACAATCCCTTGCGCGTTCCCGGATTTGCCTACGATTCTGCCCTTGACATGAATATTCCGCATATAGTACTATTTACTTGAAAAATATGTCCGATATTGATACCTTGCATCCCTTTGCCTCCTTCGGTTTATCCCAGGGAATTTTAGACGCCTTAACCCGGAAGGGCTTTACCGCCCCGACTTCGATTCAGGCCATCGCTTTGCCCCGGATCTTGGCCGATCAGGGGCATTTAATCGTAAAGGCCAGAACCGGTACGGGCAAAACCGCCGCCTTCGGCATACCCTTGGTGGAACGGTTTGTCCGGGGCGAATATACCGCCGGCCATGCGCCCAGGGCGCTGATCCTGACCCCCACCCGGGAACTGGCTCTCCAGGTTTCCCTGGAAATTGCCTCTTTTATTCCTCTGGATGAAACCGGTATGAGAAAGGCCGGCCCCCGGATCACCGCGGTCTATGGCGGCGCTTCTATCAGAAGCCAGATCATCGATCTCAAACGGGGTACGGAAATTGTGGTGGGAACTCCGGGCCGGGTTATGGACCTGATGGAGCGGAAGATTCTGGACCTCTCCGCCGCCGATTGGTTCATCCTGGATGAAGCGGACGAGATGCTGGATATGGGCTTCCTTGAGGATGTGGAGAAGATCCTCGCTGCGGTTAAAGACGGCCGCCGGGTAGCCTTATTTTCCGCCACCATGCCCGATGCCATACTCCGGGTGGTCAGGGAACACATAGGCGATGTTGATATCCTGGAAGATACCGCTGTTGAAGAAAGACCCGCGGTGGATCAGTTTTACCTGGTACTAAGGCGGGAAGACCGGATGGAAGCCATGAGGCGGCTCATAGACGGGGCGGACGAATTTTACGGCCTGGTATTTTGCGCTACCAAGGCCGGGGCCGACGATCTGGTCCGGCGGCTCCTTGAGGGGGGCTATGCCGCGGAGGTCATCCACGGGGACCGATCCCAGGAAGAACGGGAACGGACCCTCAAGTGGTTCCGCGCGCACCGGGCTGTTTCCGTCGGCAAGGCGGCGATCCTCGTGGCTACCGATGTGGCGGCCCGCGGCATAGATATAGAACGGCTTACCCACGTAATCAACTGGGACCTTCCCAACGACCGGGAAACCTATGTCCACCGTATAGGCCGTACGGGCAGGGCGGGCCACAGGGGCAGGGCCGTTAGCCTGGTTTTGCCCTCGGAACAGGGCCGTATCAGCCAGCTCTCCCGAAATATGGAACGGGTCTTAGGCAGCAGGATCGGATGGATGCGTATCCCCCCGGTCAAATCGGTGATGAAGGTACGGGAACGCCATATCCTTGCCTCCGTACTTGCGGCAGACGCGTCATCCGGAGAAACAGTATCCGAAATGATAGAAAAACTGCCGGATACAGCAACAGCAGAAAAAGTACCGGTAGAAGGAACAGGGGCCTTTCCCGCCGTTCAACTCTCACGGCTAAGCCGGCACCTTATAGAGCGGCTTGGACCGGAAGGAGCGGTGGAAGCCCTGGTAACCGCGGCTTACGGGGAGCAGCTTGACAGCGGCCGGTATGGGCCGGTAACGGAGTTTCCCGAGCCGGACGCCCGGGATATAGAGGATGCCCGGCGGAAGGGAAGGCATGGCGCTGCCCGGAGCAATACAGGCGGCAGGGCGAAGCTTGGCGGGAAGCTGCCGGGCAGCGGCAGCCCTGCCCGTGTCTACGTAGGGCTTGGCCGGAGGCACGGGGCTACCGCCAGGGATGTGGCAGGGCTCCTCATGCGGGCGGGCGGAGTGCCGGGCCGGCTTGTGGACTCTATAGAAATGAAAGATTACTGCGCCTTTGCTTCCATGCCGGAAGACGCGGCCAAACGGGCTTTTAACTTTTCCCGGAATACCCCCCAGGATCCGGTTATAAAACCCGCCTCACCCGTAAACGCTGTAAGGTAATTCCCTATTCAACAGAATT
>JAIRYB010000146.1 GCA_031267955.1 Spirochaetaceae bacterium
CCCGGCTATTGCTATTGTCTTGAACCCTTCAATCTTAGTATTATGGAAGACGGATAATATGATGAAAGAAAATACGCAATCTTTAGGGATAAATATCGGGTCCACAAGCCTGAAAATGGTTCTGATGGAAAATGGCAGGGTGAAATGGAGCGCTTTTACCCCGCATGAAGGGGACTTTGCCGCGGCGGTGCGGAAGCTGCTCGCGGAGGGGCAGGTCCCGGAAGGGACGCCCGCCCTGGCGACCGGCAACGAGGGCCGGTATATGTTTGACACGGCGGGGACTTTGGAGCCGCTCTGTACGGAGGCGGCGATTAAGGCGCTTGGCCTGAAAGCCGGGGCGGTGGTGAGCATGGGCGGCGAGGATCTGGTGGTTTATTCGCTGGACGCTTCGGGCAAGATCATCAACAACTTTTCCGGCAACAAATGCGCTTCCGGTACAGGGGAATTCCTCAAGCAGCAGCTTGCCCGCATGGACATGACTCTGGACGATATCGACAAGGTAAGCGACGGGGCAAAGGTCTACCCGCTTTCCACGCGCTGTTCGGTGTTTATGAAAAGCGACTGCACCCACAGGCTGAACAAGCGCGAAGCTACCAAGGACGACATTGTGCTGTCGCTGTCGGACGTGATGGCCGTCAAGGTTATCGACTTTTTAAAGCGGGCCAGGATTACAAGCGGCCGCGTGGTGCTTGCCGGGGGGATCACCCTGAACAGGCATATTATCCGCTTTATCCGGGAAAAAGCGCCCGGCATCGAATTTATTATCCCCGATGAGGCGCCGGTTTTCGAAGCCCTGGGCGCGGCGGTTCTGGCGGCACAAAGCGGCAGCCCGCTGCCGCCGGTAGAAAAACTGCTCAGGCCGAATGCCGTCCGCTTTGGGACTCTGGGCGCCCTGGCCGACTGGGAAAGCAAGGTCAGGTTTTTCGGGGCAAAAGAGGGGGAGGTGCGGTCCGGCCGTAAATATATACTCGGCGTTGACGGCGGCTCCACCACTACCAAGGCATGCCTTATTGACACGGAAACCGACGAGATCGTGGCAAGCCACTACGGCCGAACCCACGGCGATCCGGTAAAGGCCCTGAAAGAGTGCCTCCGCATTATCCAGGAAAAAGTTGTCGCGGATACGGGAAGCAAGGATGTGGATATACGCCTTGTATCAACCACCGGCTCCTCCCGGGAAATACTCGGCGTCTTCCTGGAAACCCCCGGCGTCTACAACGAGATTATCGCCCACTCGGTGGGTACTACCTATTTTGACGCTGAAGTAGAAACTATCTTCGAAATTGGCGGGCAGGACGCGAAGTACGTACTTCTTAAAAACGGCGTGCCTATAGACTACGCCATGAACGAGGCCTGTTCGGCCGGGACCGGCTCTTTCCTGGAAGAAAGCGCGTCCGGGGACCTTTCGATACACAGCGCGAAAGATATCGGCCCCATTGCGCTGAAAGCCGACGCGCCCTGCAAATTCGGCGAGCACTGTTCAGCCTTTATCAACAGCGATATACGCAAGGCCGTGCAGCAGGGGGCAAGCAGGGAAAATATTACCGCCGGAATCGCCTGCTCTATTGTTTCCAACTACCTGAACCGGGTGGTGGGGAACCGCACTATCGGCGGGAAGATCTTCCTCCAGGGCGGGGTGGCGAAAAACCCCGCGGTACCCCTGGCCTTTGCCATGCTCCTGGACAAGGAAATACTGGTGCCTCCCGCGCCGGAGCTTATGGGCTGTTTCGGCGTGGCGCTTCTGGCGAAGCGGAAAAACGCGGGCGGCCTTCTGGAAGAAAAGGCCGTGGTTATCGACGAGCTCATTAACCGGGAAATCGGCTACGAGCGGGTCTTTACCTGCCAGAGCTGCGAGAACCGCTGCCCTATTCAGGTTTTGACGGTCGGCGGATCGTCCGGCGGCGGGCGCAGCAAGTACATGTTCGGCGGGCGCTGCAACAAGTACACCAACATGCGCAAACACGTAAAGGATGTCCCGGTTTTCGACTATGTTGAAAAAAGGCAGCGCTTGCTGTTCGAGGAATACGCGGCCCCCGCCGCGGCGGAATACAGGCGCGCCTTTACCGTAGGAATACCCCGCTGTTTTTCCACCCACACCCTGTACCCCTTCTATTCGTGGTTCTTCCACGAGCTGGGCATCAGGACTGTTCTTTCCACGGAAGTTGTCCACGCGGGGGTCGCCCGCTCGGAATCGACATACTGTTTCCCCGCGGAAATCGCCCACGGCGCGGTCCAGGACTGCCTGGACAAGGGTGTTGATTATGTGCTGCTCCCCCATTTCCGCGACATGCCCAGCTATGAAGAGGATGTACACGCGAATTTCTGCCCCATAACGCAGGCTCTGCCGTATTATATCGAGAAGGCGTTTCCTGAAATTGACAAGAACAAATTCCTGCCCCTGGTAGTAAGTTTTAAATTCGGGGAGGGGAAGGCCCTTGAGCTTTTTGCCCTGATGAGCGAACGGCTGGGCATCGGCGCGGAAGAGACAAAGGCCGCCTTCGAAAAAGCCCTGGCAAAACAGCAGGAGTACTTTGCCGCGGCCCGGAAGCTTGGCAAAGAGGCGCTGGACGAGGCCCGCAGGGCTGACCGGCCGGTAATCGCCCTTTTGGGGCGGCCCTATAACGCCTTTACGCCGGAGGCAAACATGGGCATTCCCCGGAAATTCTCCACCAGGGGATATTCGGTAGTACCGTTTGACATACTGCCCTTCGAAGGGGAAAACATATTCCCCAATATGTACTGGTACTACGGGCAGCAGGATGTAAAATCGGCGGAACTGCTGAAAAAAGAAGACAATATCTACGTTACCTATATAACAAACTTTTCCTGCGCGCCCGACTCGTTTATCCTCCACTATATCAAGTGGATCATGGGCCAGAAGCCCTTCCTGATACTGGAACTGGACTCCCACTCCGCCGACGCCGGGATCGATACCCGGGTAGAGGCGTTTCTGGACATTATCGACGGTTACCGGACAAAGAAGAGCGACCTTGAGACGGAGCGTTACAGCAACGGCTGGCGTTTTGTGTACGACCCCGGGGCGGCTTCCACCGGGGACGAAGTCCGTATCGAGAACGGCAAAACCGGGGAGAAGGTGCGTATCAGGGGCAACAAGCGGGTAAGGGTCCTGCTTTCCAACATGGGGGCCATCTCCACCGAGTATATGGGGGCGGCGGTGCGCAGCCTCGGCATTAACGCGGAGGCGCTGCCGGTCGCTACCGCGAAGACCGTACAGGTCGCCCGCGCCCACGCGTCGGGGAAGGAGTGCGTACCGAGCCATCTTGTGCTGGGGAGCGCCCTCCAGTTCTTCGCGAGCGAAAGCTACCGCAAGGACGAACTCTACCTGCTCTTCGTCCCGATTACCACCGGCCCCTGCCGGACCGGGCAGTACTATGTGTACTACGACAATCTTTTCCGGGACCTGCGGCTTGAAAACGTAGTGGTGTTTATTTTATCGGCGGATAATTCCTATACCGAACTGGGGCCCGGTTTCGCGAGAGAAATGTGGAAGGGGCTTGTACTTTCCGACTACCTGAAGGATATCCAAAACGCGCTGAAGGCCACCGCGGCGGACCCGGCAAAGGCCCTGGAAAACTTTGAACAATCCTGGCGCCGCCTGATGCATACGGTAGAATTCGCGCCCAAAAATATCTGGAACGGGCTTAAACAGGTCGCGGAAGATGTAAAAAAAATACCGTTAAAACGGAAACTTGCAGAGCTTCCCAGGGTGCTTATTGTAGGCGAAATCTACGTGCGCCGGGACGATTTTGCCGTAGGCGAACTTACGGACCTGATGAGCGAACGGGGCATAGTGGTAAAAGTGTCAGGGATCTGCGAGTGGATCCACTATCTGGATTTTGTGCGGGAGTACTCTTTCAAAAAACTCATCAAGCTCAGGGAAAAAGGGAAGCGTCTTTTCTCCAAACCCTGGCAGGATCTTAAAAAGCTCGAAATCGAGATGTGGTGGAAACACCGGCAGGAAAAGAAGGCGCTTGCCATCCTGAAACCGACCGGGCTTATTCCGGAGACGCCGCACGATATGCACCAGATTATGGAAAACACCCAGAAACATTTCGTGAATCTGGAGCTTAATTCGGAAATCGCCGTTTCAAGCGGCGTCGCGGCCACAGCCATGGAACACGGCTACTCGGGGATCGTGAATATCAGCCCCTTTGCCTGCCTCATAGGCCGGGTTATCGAGGGCCTCTTTACCCCCTGGGCGCGGGAACGGAACTACCCGATCCTGTCGGTAGAAGTGGACGGGAACCTGCTCCCCCCGAATATCGTGAACAAGCTCAACATCTTTATGGTAAACGTTCTGCGCTTCAAGGGGGACGGCGATCTGTCGGGCCTGGTGGACGAGGCCGGAGACGGCGGGTACAAGGCCGCCCAGTAACCCGCGGGAGGGGGAAGCCTCCCCCTGCGGCCGGGCCACGGTCCCGGCCTACCCCCTCTGCGGGGCTGACGGCCTCTTGCTTCTTGCCCCGCAACGCCCCAGGCCAGGCGACGCAACGCCCCGGGCCTGCCGGGTTTTTTACAGAGTTCCGGCAGTGGCGGCCAGGCCGTCGCGTATTTCAAAGCTCCAGTTTGTATCCGGTTTTTCCCGGTAAATTTTGGACACGCTATCCAGAAGCGTCTTAATTCTTGCCTTGATTTCGGGCTGGGCAAGGTTAAGTTCCAGATCAGGAACAACCAATTCCATTCCCGGCTCAATCAAATCAGGGTCGACAATATCAACGGTCCGTTTGTCCTTAGACGCCGCCATAATGAACGGAAAAAAGAAGGCGTTCCTCCGGCCGTAGAATTTCCGGGAAATACGCGTAAGCGTATCACCTGCGGCAATCGTATAATTCTGCGCCCCGTCATAGAGAATAGGCAGCACAGCTTCATAAGCGTTGGTAAACCGAGTATCGGTATGTTCCTGTACTGGTACTGGTTCAGGTTCAGGTTCCGCAGCGGGGGCCGATTTACAGGATACCGCAAAAAGTATCGCCAACATGGCCAGAATAAGGGAAACAGGTTTTTTCATCAAAAAACTCCTTCGTTTTTTTGTTTTATGGCAGGTAGCTCTAATACAATAGTTCTAATACAATGATATTTAGGGACACAAATAGAATATTAATAAAAAGTGGTGAAAAATGGGAATAAATCAGGTCCGCGCTTATCTGAGCCGGTGGAATCGGGATAAAGACATTATCGAAATGGAAGCCTCGACAGCCACGGTCCGCGAGGCCGCCAATGCCCTTGGGGTTATTCCGGCCAGAATCGCCAAGAGTATCTCGCTCAAAACGGAAAACAACGCCATAGTCATTGTCACTGCCGGGGATATGAAACTGGACAACCGGAAATACAAGGATCGCTTCGGCATCAAGGCAAAGATGCTTTCCCCGGAAGAAGCCCTGGAAATTACCGGACACGCTGTCGGCGGAGTTTGCCCGTTCGCCCTCCCCCCGGATGTCGGGGTTTACCTCGACGTTTCCATGAAACGCTTCCGGACGGTTTACCCGGCCTGCGGAAGCGGCAATTCCGCAATAGAACTCACCATGGATGAGCTTCATAGCTACTCCCAAAATAAGGGCTGGGTCGATGTCTGCAAGCCGATTGAACCGGAAGGAAACTGAGGGGTTGTTTCACGTGAAACAGCGCATTAGGCAAATTAACGCCGGATAATTCGGAAAACCGCGCTCATGCGCGGACCTCAATTTGTTTCACGTGAAACATCAGCGGGAAAATTCCATCACCGAGAAAAGCTTTCCGTCCTCGCCGTTCAGGGTGATTACAAGGGCCGCCCCGTCCGTCCGGGCAAAATGGGGAACGATTAGATCCCCGCAAAGGGCCATATTTTTGTATTCCAAGCGTACACGCCGCGCGCGGAAATCCTCGGGGATATAGGCGGACGCGATATCCACATAGCGGGCGTTGTTCATGTGGCCGTACCTGTCCAGATGGTAGTCCTGGACACGGATGGTGTCCGGCAGCCGCGTCATTGCGGAAGGGACCGGGATCTTCCGGGGCAGAATTTCCATATCCAGAGCGGGATAGCTTTTTACCCGGTCAGGAAATTCCCGGGGAACGCGGGCCGGGGCCATGCGCTTTAAATCGACGAAAGCGCCGATAGCGTATGTTCCGATACAGAGCCGGCCCTGCGCGTCATAAATGGCGGTATTCCGGTATCCGAAAAGCCGGTCGCAGCCTGTAACCCAGGATCTGACCGTTATCCGCTCCCCATACGCGGGAAGCCGGGTAATGTCCAGCTGGCGGGATATGAGAAACATGCCGCCGTCATTTTCCCGAAAATAATCAATAAAAACAGTCTCTGTATCCAGTTGAAACCAGGTGGCGTTTTGCAGTATATCTACTGCGGCCCCCAGCTTGAGCAGGCCGCTTTTTCCGGCATGGCATATACCGATCTGTAGCTGGTATTCGTACATGCGTAAAAGGCCGGATTATCCCAACAACGCCCGCGTCTCACTCAAAATTGAGACCCATGATGCGGTCCACGGGCATGGAAAAGATAATGCCCCCGGCTTCGGTAGTAATGCCGTAATTCTGGCTTACCGCCTGCATGATGGCGGCTTTTTGTTCACGCTTGGCCAGGATGAGGAGTATTTCCCGCTCATCCTGAACCGAAACGCCGAAAAATTTTATCGGCCCTTCATGGGAAAGGCCCCTCGCGTTGATCACCGTCCCTCCGGTAGCCCCCGCTTCCCTGGCAACTGCCATAAACTCTTCGCTATATCCCTGGTTGATAATTGAAACGACAAGGTCGTTTTTTATTTCGCTGCTCATAAATTCTGAATCCCTTTCTAAAAGTATTTTTTCGTTTTTATGTACGCTTTCCTTAAAAACTTGGAGTATTGGATTGTTTATACCGGACAGGGGGATAGTAAAGGCGATTCCTACCCCGGGGTTATGAAAGCCGAGCTTTTTCCGTATTTCCTTGAGCAGCACGGGTATCATCACCTCCTGCTCCAGGCAGAGAATTACCGCCTTTTCGCTTGAACCTATGCCTAAAAGGTCGAGTATCTCCGAACTCGCGGTTCCCCGGCCTTTGCTGATAAAATGAAACCGGACATTTTCCTCGTCAAAAATCGACGAGATAACTTTAATCTTGGCCCAATCGATAATAAATATCAGGAGCCTCAGCACCGGCAATTTTGTATTTTCACTCATGCGAGTTTTCCTCCTCAAACTCGATAATCTCTCCCGCGTCCTCAAGGGGTATGGATTCAAGGGCTTTTTCAGCTTGTTTCGCGGAAGATCTCATCCTGCTGGCGTAAATCAACCCCATCAACTGGATAACAATAAGGGGCGCCATAGCCACCATGGCTACAATCCCGAAGGCGTCCCGCATCAGATCCCCGCCGACGCCTTCGCAAGTCCCCATAGCCAGGGGCAGGAGGAAGGTAGAGGTCATGGGGCCGGAACACACGCCGCCGGAGTCAAAGGCGATACCTGTAAAAATCGGGGGGACAAAGAAGGTAAGGATCAGGGCAAAGGCGTAACCGGGGATTAAAATCCACAGTATGGGTATTCCAAGGAGTATACGCACCATGGTAATAGCCAGGGCCGCGGCCATGCCGATAGAAAGCCCCCGCTTCATTGCCTTCTGGGGGATAGTCCCGGAAGAAATATCTTCAACCTGTTTGTTAAGCACATGCACCGCAGGCTCCGCGGCGACGATAAAGTAGCCTATCACTATGCCCAGAGGCACCAAAACCCACTTAAAGGCGGAACCGGCAAGGCTTGACCCTAAAAGCTGGCCTACAGGGATAAAGCCCACATTTACGCCTGTCAGAAAGATTACCAATCCTATAAAAGTGTAAAGAAATCCCACAGCTATCCGCGCAAGCTGGTGTTTTTTGTAACGGCGCGAAATAAGCTGGAAGATCAGAAAAAAGATGATTATCGCGCCCAGGGCGTAGAACACATCCCTGGCGTAATGGGGAAGCTCAAGGGCGAAACTCTTTATCACATCCCGGGAAGTAGCCACATCCGGAATCCGGTGGGATTCTACATCGGCCCCGCTCGGGTTAAAAAATATCCCCAGGACAAGCACCGCCAGAATAGGGCCGATACTGCACAAAGACACCAGGCCGAAACTGTCGCTCTGGGAATTCTTGTCGCTGCGGATCGACGCTACGCCTACGCCCATGGCCAGGATAAAAGGAACCGTGATCGGCCCGGTAGTGACCCCGCCCGAGTCAAAGGCGACGGGGATAAAGTTCGCGGGGGCGAAAAAAAGCGCCGCGAATACTATGACATAAAAAATAAGCAGCAGAATCGAAAGCTTGATCCGCAAAAGGATACGGAAGACGGCCAGAACCAGAAAGATGCCCACGCCGACAGCCACAGTCAGAATAAGGGTCATGTTCGGCACCGAGGGGACCTGGCGGGCCAGGACCTGGAGATCCGGCTCGGCTATGGTAATAACGAGGCCCATGACAAAACTGACAAGAAGGGCGATAACCAAATTCGAGGCCTTGGTCAGCTGAATGCCGATACCTTCGCCCATGGGCATCATGGCCATGTCCGCGCCCAGGGTAAAAAAACCCATGCCGATAATAAGCAAGGCAGACCCCGCCAGAAATTCCAGGACAGTCCCGGCGGGCATAGGTACCAGCACTACGCTGGTAATCAGCACAATTACCGTAATGGGAAGAACCGAGGAGAATGCCTCCATGATTTTTGCTTGTAATATTTTGTTCATGACGCTCCTCTAATTATAATATACGGATGCCGCTAAATGTCAACTTCGCGCAAGGCAGCAAACAGCGGCGGGCGCTTTTTCGATAAATGGTGTCAGTCACCAATTTTTCCAAAACGGTGTCAGTCACCAAATTTCGGCCTTTTCCGGCGCGCCCGATTTGGCATATTGACAGAATCGGCTTTTCTCAGCATGGTTAGGCTATGATCAACTGTCCCGCCCGCGCGAATAACGCCCTGCCCGCAGAATACCGGAAAATAGCGGAAAATTTGTTCCCGCCGGAGGGATATACGCCGGGAAAAGGGCCTTCCGTTGACGCGGCCATTGCCTTTTCCGAAATTCTGGGAATCGGAGCCGACTACAGGAAATTACTCGCCCCGGAAAGCCCCGGCGGCGGGAATTTAAACTCTTTCTGGGGGCATTTCCAAAATAACCTGGACCTCCTGATCCAGAAAACCTGGGTGGAAAAGGCGGATGAGATTCGCAAAGAAAAACTTGTGAACCGGATTCCCGGATTTATCGCGGATATTGGGCAGGAGAATTACCCAAAAGCGCTGGGGGAATTCGGCGTTATCCTGGAAGAATTAGCCTATCTTTTCTTCGGCGCGCAAAGCCAAAAGGACGATTTTACCGAATACGCCCTGCGTATCGATACCCAGATGGGGCTTTTCTGGTGGTACGGCGGGCAATTGGAAAGATTCCTGTCACCGGCGCCGTCCGGCGTGGACAAAAACAGCCTGCTGGCCGTCCTATTGATAGGCATTTGCTATCTGACAAATTTCTAGGAGCCTTTTACGATGGAAAAAAAAGAGGCGCGGACGGATAATTCCGCCCCGGGCGGGGAAGTTTCCGGCAACAATGATTTTATCAGCGAATTTATCAAAGAGGATCTGGCAAGCGGGCGCTTTACCTACATCCATACCCGTTTTCCCCCGGAACCGAACGGCTGGCTCCATATCGGGCACTGCAAGGCCTTTTACATAGACTTCAGCATGGCGGAGCGTTTCGGAGGCAAATGCAACCTCCGCTTCGACGATACCAACCCGGAAAAAGAGGATATATCCTATGTCGACGCCATTAAGCGGGACGTTAAATGGATGGGGTACGACTGGGAAGACCGGGAATACTACGCATCGGATTACTACGAATATCTGTACGATCTGGCGGTAAAGATCATAAAAAAAGGCCACGCCTATGTGGACGACCTTTCCGACGAGGAGATCAGCGAATACCGGGGAACCTCGGCGGCGGACAAAAACGCCGTCAGGGCCGGCGGCAGGGCCGCCATCGTAACCCCGCCCGGAAAAAACAGCCCCTGGCGGGACCGCCCGGCAGAGGAAAACCTGGATCTCTTCGCCCGGATGCGGGCCGGGGAATTCCCCGACGGCGCCAGGACCTTGCGGGCCAAGATCGACATGGCCCACCCCAACCTCCTCCTGCGCGATCCGGTAATGTACCGGATACGCCGGGAACACCACTACCGTACCGGGGACAGGTGGTGTATCTACCCCATGTACGATTTCCAGCATCCCCTTTCCGACGCGAAAGAGGGGATAACCCATTCGCTCTGTTCCCTGGAATACGAGATTCACCGGCCCCTCTACGACTGGTTCATCAGGGAAGCCGAAGTATTCCCCTCGCGGCAGATCGAGTTCGCCAGGCTCAACATGACCAGGACCGTGATGAGCAAGCGCTGGCTCCTCAGGCTGGTACAGGAAAAACACGTATCCGGCTGGGACGATCCCCGTATGCCCACTATAGCGGGACTCCGGCGGCGGGGCTATACCCCGGAAGCTATCCGTAGCTTTGTCTCCCAGGTGGGGATAGCCAAAACCGACAGCACCGTGGACATAGCCTTTCTGGAATTCTGCCTTAGGGAACACCTGAACAAGACGAGCCCCCGGGTTATGGCGGTCCTCAGGCCCCTGAAACTTATCATCGACAACTGGGAAGAGGGCAGGACCGAGGAGATCGAGGCGGTAAACAACCCGGAGGACGAATCCGCCGGGACAAGAAAGCTGGGCTTCGGCAAAGAGCTTTGGATAGAGCGGGACGATTTTGAGGAAACGCCCCCTCCGAAGTACTTCCGGCTTTTTCCGGGAAATTCGGTGCGGCTCCGTTACGCCTATATCGTCGCCTGTACGGGCTTTGACAAAAACGCCGAGGGCGAAATTACATCCGTACATTGTACATTTGACCCGGCGACAAAGGGCGGCAATGCCCCGGACAACCGCAAGGTCAGGGGGAC
>JAIRYB010000196.1 GCA_031267955.1 Spirochaetaceae bacterium
GTCATGGTCTCGGGCGGCGGCGCCCTGTCTCCGGTAATCTGCCAGATCCTCGCGGATGTCCTGGGCCGCAAGGTCCTGGTCCTGCCCAGCCCGCAGAATTCCGGCTCCTTTGGCGCGGCCATAGTGATTGCCGCGGGCCTGGGCAGGATACCTTCCATCGAGGATTCCAAGACCCTGCTCCCCCCCTACACCGTTTACGCCCCGGTCGTGGAAAACAAGCCTGTCCATGACCGGAATTACCTGGTGTTCAAGGCCCTGTACAGGAACAACAAAAAGAGCTTTGCCCTTTTAAATTCGCGGCCGGAATAGGGGGGATGTTTTACGGGGAAACAAATAATTACGCCTACGACACGAATTGGTATTTTGAGATTTTCTTACGATATTTAGGTGGTTTATGAACTCCGAAAAACTTGCATTTATCTTTTGGTTTTTAGTAAAATGAATAGCAATGGAGGGCAGTAAATGAAAGTGATTTTGGTTAATGGGAGCCCGCGTCCGAATGGGTGTACCTTTACCGGGCTGAGTATTATCAAAGAGCAATTGACACAAAACGGGGTTGATTCCGAGATCTTCCAGATCGGCAACAAGCCTATAATAGGCTGTATTGCATGTATGAGCTGTAAAAAAACCGGGAAATGCGCTTTTGATGATGATCTGGTTAATACCGTCGCGGAGAAGATGAAAGAGGCCGATGGTATTATTTTAGGTTCCGCGGTGCATTTTGCCGGCGCAACGGGCGCGGCTACTTCATTCTTCGATCGTCTGTTTTACTCCGCCGATCGGAAGTATTTGAAATTAAAATTCGGCGCCTGCATTGTGAGTTGCAGACGGGGAGGGGCAAGCGCAACTTTCGATCAGTTGAACAAATACTTTACCATAGCGCAGATGCCGATAGTTTCATCCTGCTATTGGAACCAAATCCACGGATACACGCCGGAAGACGTATTTGCGGACGAGGAGGGAGTGCGTACATTAAAAGTACTGGCAAACAATATGGCATATTTAATCAAATGTAAATATGCCGGTAATATTGCGATACCGGAAGAACCTGAAAAAGCAATAACAAACTTTATAAGGTAAGTGAAAATATAATTGAAACGCCGCCGCGCTTATATCTTCCGTGGCGGTAAACTTTCTGATGCCGCGACGGCGGCCGTCTTGGGGCCGTACAAGCCAGAAGCCGTGGCCGCTGTTCCCGCCGTACCACGCACTAAAGAAAAAACGCGCGCGATTAATTCCCGGGCGAGATCATTCCCCGTCCTCTAATAACCTTTCAATTTTTTCCGTCCCATACCAGTCAAGTTTGCGGGTAAGGAACATGATCAGCGCGACAACTACAAAGGTTCCCACGGAGCCGATCAGCAGGGCGTATGATTCGGCGTTCAGTACCGCATACAAAAGGACATACGACAGGGTAACAACCAGGCCCATATACCAGCTTTGGTTCCACGACGGCAGCAGGGAGCGGGAATAGAGGGTCATCATCGCCGTTACCGCCAGGGCCGCAAGAAGGTAGGCGGTGTAAAAAGGCATCTGCTCTGACAGCGAAAGCAGCAAAAGATAAAAAACCGCGTTCCCGATGCCGGAGAGCAGGTAGGGGACCGGGTGTACGCGTTTTTTGGTAAAAATTTCCAGCAAAAACAAAGTGAGAAAAGGAACAATCAGGAAAAGCACCGCGTATTTTACCGCGCGGGTATTTAAGGCGTAGGTATTTATAGTACGGAAAAAATCTACGCCGAACAATGAAGCGGAATAATCATGGTCATCGCCTGTGTCTTTCCGGAAAAGCGGTATATCGCGGCTTAAATAGTTCACATCCCACACGCCCGAGAAGCCGGTATCGCCAATCGACGATTCGCCGGGCAGATACGCGCCCTGAAAAGAAGGAGACGGCCAATCGGCGGAAATGCCAACGTGGGTGTCCTGGCCTATGGGCAGGAACCGTATGCTTTGCCCGCCCTGTATGTCAATGCTGACGGTAAACGCCGCCGGGCTGTTTTTGAATCCGGAAAGCGCCGCGTATATGCCGCCTGCGGATCTGTAATTCTCAAACCGGACAAGGCTGTACCCCTGGTTGCCGGGTTTAAAAAAAAGTTCTTCGTTGTCCCAGAGGGAAGCGTTTATTTTGCGAATCCCCTTCTGGCTGGAAAGGGAAATGATCAATTCGGCCTGGTTAAGAAATACTTCTTCATCCGGTAAAAGTTCCGAAAGGGCCATGCCCGGATCAAAGTTTCCTGTGAGGCTTAAGGTTCCCGAAAAAAGCGGGACCGAAAAAATGCCCCGTTTTCGCGTTTCTGTTTTGAAAGAGACGCTGATATCCAGCTTTTGGGGGCTTATCACCAGGTTAAAAGGGGTTCTGATGATTTCGATTTTTTCCCCTTCCCTTTCGGTCTTTGTACGGACTTCCGAGGTTTTGATGCCGGGGATCGTTACGATAGGGCCCGCCGCCACAAGCCGGTTCCCCCAGGCCTCCATAATATCCGATTCCGCGGAGGCCGCCGTCCGCCCCCGTTCATCAACTAGCCCGCGGATCATGTTTAACGGGATGAGCAGCAATAAAACCAGGGCGAAAAGCATCAGGGCCTTAAACGTATAGCCCTGGGTAAATTTCCTGAAAGCCGGAAGCCTGTTTTTATCCATAATCATTTATCCCCCTAAAGCCGTTGTGCTTATACGCCGATTTTACCGGATATTGTTTCTTTTGACGATCCCCCGGCGCCGGGCGTCTTTACAGCCAGGCCGATCCCGAATACCCCTTGATTTTATCCCCGGTAAATTGCAGAGTAATGCCATGGAAAAACGCGGAAACGCTTCGGCTTTTACCGGGCTTTACGAAACAGTGGCCCGGCTGCGGGGGGAAGGCGGCTGCCCCTGGGACCTGGAACAAACCCCGGAAAGTCTGCGGGGGGATCTGATCGAGGAGACCTACGAGTGTATCGAGGCTATCGACGAAAGGGACAGCGGGCATATCAAAGAGGAACTGGGGGACCTCTTTCTGCTTGTGACTATGCTTTCGTACATGCACGAACAGGAAGGGCATTTTACCGTGGCCGATGTGCTTGAGGGAATCACCGAAAAACTTATACGGCGCCACCCCCATGTATTCGCGGAAATGAAAGTCAGGGACAGCGGCGAGGTGCTGCAAAACTGGGCGAGGATAAAGGTCGAGCAGGAGGGCCGCCGGCCCAAAGACTCTGTCCTGGACGAGGTTTCGGCCGCCCTGCCGCCTCTGGACCGGGCCTGGAAACTCCAGAAAAAAGCCGCCGGGGCGGGCTTTGACTGGCCCGGTATCCAGGGGGTTTTCGGCAAACTTGAGGAAGAACTCGATGAAGTGAAGTCCGCCCTGCGCGCCGCCCTGTGCCAATGCCCGCCCTGCCCTTCCGGCGGCGGGGATTCCAGGGAGCCGGGCGGTGGGGATGCCGAAGGGCCGGGCGGAAGCGAGCCGGGCGGTACAGGCAACGGAGGGGACGCGGCGCGGCAAGTTGAAGAAGAGCTGGGCGATCTGCTTTTTTCGGCGGTAAACCTGTGCCGTTTTCTTAAGGTTGAGCCTTCGGTGGCCTTGCAGCGGACCAACGCCAAATTTACCAGGCGTTTCAAATACGTGGAGCAGGAGATGAAAAAAACAGGGACGGAAATGACCGCCGGAAATCTGCCTGTAATGGACCGGTATTGGGAAGAGGCGAAGGAAAAAGCAAAGCGCCTTTAGTTGGCCTCAAGGCGGGCGAAGATCAGCCCCTCTACTTCTTCTTTCGGTTTTTGCAGGGAAAACGAAACTTCGTCTTCCAGGAGTTTCAGGGCGGAGTCGTAGAGTTTCCGTTCAAGTATGGGCAGTTCTTTTACCTTGCTCCGGTGGTACAGGGACCGCACGATGGTAGCGATATCCGTAACGCTTCCCTTTTTAAGGAGGTCCAGGTTCATCTGGTAACGCAGCTTCCAGTCCGAGGGGATAGGCTCGTAGTTTTCGCCTATTAATTCCAGCGCCCGCTGGGCTTCTTCCCTAGGGACAATGGCCCGTATGCCCAGCCCCTCCGCCTTGTCGACAGGTACCATGATGGTCATATCGGATACTTCGAGATAAATCACATAATAGGGAATTTTCTGATTTTTAAAAGCCTTTTCTTCAATGGCCTTGATTATTCCTACGCCCTGGCTGGGATAAACCACCTGCTGGTCCTTTTTGAAGGCCGGCTTGGGATTTGCCTCATTGTTCATTGGCAAATGATACCACGGCAAGCGGAAAAAGTGAAGTAGGCCCGGCCTTCCGGCTCCAAGCTGCCGGTCATTGCAGCGCCACGCCGGGCAGGGGGCGGAAAGCCTTGAAGGAAAGGTGCTTGAACGGGTGGATGTCCAGGGCGTTGACGAACCAGCCGTCGATCTCCGCAGTGTCGATGATGTTCAGGGCGGAGCTGTAGGAAATGGGCAGCACGGTACCCCGGTCCAGGAGCATTTTTTCCGCCTCGGCCAGGGTTTTCAGGCGCGCCTCGCCTTCTTCGATCATGGAACGATCCATCAGGGTTTCGTAGTCGCCGTCGTCGTAACCGGCGTTGTTCAGGTTGGAATCCCTGCGCCACATCTGGAGGAAAGTGTAGGGGTCCGCGAAATCGCCGATCCAGGTGGTGGAACCTACATCGTAATTGCTGCTTTTAAGGGACTCGAAATACTGGTTAAAGGGAACTACATCCACTTTTACCCGGATGCCGAGTTCCTGCACCCATGCGGACGCCATCATGGCGGCGATACGTTCCGCTTCGCGGGAAGGGGTTATAAGTATCACCAGTTCCGGAAGGCCCTTGCCTCCCCCGTAGCCCGCGTCCGAAAGGAGTTTTTTCGCCTGCTCCAGGTCCGTCGTGTCAAGGCCGTCCACGGCGGGATAGCCGGGGATGGGGTAGATCAGGGTTTTTGCCGGGAGGTAGATGCCTTCCCGGATCTTTTCCCAGGGAAGGGACAGGGACAGGGCCGTCCGCAGGCGGTGATCGGACCAGGGTTCCTTGGCCGAGCGGATAAAGTAGTAATGGGTCGCGAAAATGGCGTTTACATGGATGCCGCTCCGGTCGGTAAGGCTTTCGTAAGCAATATCCCCGGCGATCCAGCGGGCCTCCCCGGAATTCCAGCGGGCCGTGGCGTCCTCGACATCGTCAAGGAAACGCACGGTGAGCTTGTTCAGGGCGACCCTGCCGGCATCCCAATAGTGGGGGTTTTTGGCCATGACCAGGACATTCCCCCTGTTTTCCGTGATATAAAAAGGGCCGTTGGAAACGGGCGGGGCGGCGGACCAGTCTTCGTTGTTTACCAGGGAAGGGTGCACGGGGGCAAAGGAATGGTGGCAGAGCATGGCCGGGAAAAAAGCGGCCGGCGAGTTAAGCCTGACGATCAGGGTGCTGTCGTCAGGGGTTTCGATGCCGACTTTCTGGGGGTCGGTGATACTCCCCAGCCGGTATTCCCGCGCGTTCTCGATTATATCGAAAAGGGACGAGTAGGGGGATTCCCGTTCGGGGCCCAGAAGGGAAATCCAGGCCGCCTTGAAGTCGCCCGATTTTACCGGGTCCCCGTTCCAGTATTTGGCGCCGGCCCTGAGTTTGAAAGTCCACTGCTTCTTATCCTGGGAGAGCTGCCAGGACTGGGCCAGGGCGGATACAGGCTCCATGGTAAGGGGATGGTAGGAAAAAAGCCCTTCGTAGAGGGCGGTGAAAAGCTGGGCCTCGCTCGCGATGAACGACTTGCGGGAATCCAGTTCCGGGACGCTGCCCGAAAACACCACCGTAAGCTCCTGCCGGTTAATGACGCTGGGGCGTATCTCCGCAAAGGGAGGATCCGCGCCTCCGTTTTCTTCGGCATAGGGGGCGGGAACTAAACCCAGGAACAGGGCCGCCGCCAGGATAATATTCGCGTATATTTTCATAAGATTCACCGCCTCCCCAGGAGACTGCCGCGTTCGCGGATTTTTTGTATATTCTTACAAAAAACCGCGATTATCCGCGCGGCAAATTGCTAGCTTGTTATTCCCAGTTTTTTAAATTGCTCTTCTTCTTCTTTCTGGGCGCTGTATTCGTAACGTTTCTGGTTCGCCTTGATCAGGGCGTTTTTCATTGTTGACAATTCCGGCTTGATCCCCCTGATCTTGCCGCGGTCTTCCTGGTCCGCGGCCGCCTTGAAATATTCGTCAAGCGAGTTCAGGAGTTTGTGTATGGTCTGTATATCCCGGATGTTTTTTTCCAGAAGCCCCAGAAGCTGGGTCTCCTCCATGCCTTCGAGCTTTGAAACCGCCATGCCTCTGGTACTCACGTTGAAAAGCACCTTGGCCTTTCGTTCCAGTTCCGCGTGAAAGGCGGTAAAGTTAAGTTTTTCCTTAATCTGGACCTGCCGGGCCGGGTCCACATACTCGATGTTGTAAATTGTCGCTTCGGGGTCCTTGTTCATCATCTGGTGCAGGAGTTTTCTTATTTTCTGGAAAAGGCTTTTATGTTTGTTTTCCAGGACCTCGGCGTTCTCGTCCAGTTTGGGGATTATGTCGGAAAGCATCGCGGAAATGGAGCCTATGGCGAAAAGCCCCTCGATCAGGAACGATTTATACGAAATTTCCGGCTTGCTCTCCTTGGGTTTCTCGGCAGACGCGGAGAAGTTTTTCAGTATCCTCTCCCGGACGGCCCCGCCTTCCTTGGTATAGTCTTCCCGGATCAGTTCTTCGGCCAGCTCGATGTAAAAAGGCTTGCCCGGCGCGGCGGCGGCGTATTTTTTCTTGATAGCCTGGGCCTGGGGCGGCGTTTCCGCAGGCATGGAGGAAGTTACCTTTTCCCGGATTTCCGCCTTGAACGCCTCGCGATCGTAATCGCTTATATCCTTCAGGAAGGCCATGATTGTTCCGGTGGATCTGCCTAAATTGGTAAGGGAATCCCCCAGGATAGTTATGGAAAGCGGGTCTTTCTGGGCTTTGGCCTGGTTTACCAGCTCTACCATGTTGTTCGTGTTTGTGTTGGCCGCCGCGTCGGTTACGAAACGGGCCCAGTCGATGTATTTAATAAGGCCGAGGATACGTTTTATCTTGTCAAGGCTGAAATTATCCAGGGTAAACTGGTAAAAGTTGACAATAAAATCGAGTTGGTTGTCAAAAGCGGCAAGCCTTAGCCCCATCTGATCGGCCCGTTCGTTTTCCGGGAAAACCCTGGTTTCGGGGACTTCGATCTCCGCGATCTTCGCCTCGTCCTTGTAAGGGTCTTCCCGGATAAGTTTCCGTTTTAGAAGCAGGGAATAAATCGAGTAAAACGCGGTGTGGAAAGTTCTGAACCCTTCTTTCAGCTTGGGCATTTCTTCCCTTTCGAGTTTCTCCGCCCGGATGCCGAGAGCTTCCGTCATTTTTGTCCGATATTCCGCTAAATCTGCCATTATTTCCAGTATGAATTATTATTCAAATTAAAGCAATCCGGTATGTAATACCCATAGTATTCATATGAAGCAATTGTCTTATTTTAAAACCGCCCGCGCCGCCGCCCGGAAAATCCGTATATCCGCGCGGGTGTGCGCGTTCCTTGCCGGGGCCTTTTTCGCGTCGTGCGCGGAGCCGGTCATCGCCCCATCTTACCGGGTGAATTTTCCCGAACCCCCCGCCGTCTGGACGGAAACGCTTGGGCCGCCCTCCTGGGAGCTTTTCTGGGCGGACGGCCGCGGGATCCTCCGGAGCGCGCGCTATCCGGAAGGCGCGGAGCCGAGGATCGGGCTTGCGCAGGAACTGGCCGTCCCGATCCTGGCCCGGCCTTTCTGGCCCTCCGTTGTATCCGGGGGCGGGCGGGCAGGCGGGCGGCTGCAAAGCGGCCTGATGAAAAGCGCCGGCGCAATCTTCCCCTTTGACGCGGACGGCGATTCTGTCCGCCTGAGCTGGGAAGGGGGGGTATCCGCCGAATTCTACCTTGCCCTGGCAAAGGCCCGGCTTGCCCGGCAGGCCGGCGCGGCGGGCGGCGCTTCGTCCGCGGCAAAACGGCGGCCCGAACGGTTCAACTGGCCCGGATTCCGCGCGCTGCTTGGGAGCGGGGCCGTTCCCGAAGATCTGCGGGAAGATCCCTGGCTTGCCGACTGGGAGGCGCTGGCGGCCAAAACCGTTGAATCGGGCTGGAACAGCAGCCGGGTTAAGCCGGCGGAACGCGCGCTGTTCGCGGTGACCATTCCCGCAGACGGCCCCTGGTTCGGGGCTTCCCCGTTCGCGCCCGCCCGTTCCTGGAAAGCCGGTGAGCGGGCGGAGCTTCCCGCCCGGGAAATTCCGGAGCTTCTCCTTTCGCCTTCCGGCTATCTGAAGTATACTAAAAGTGATTATGTATGGCATGAATGGGGGGAGTAGAGGGGATTCGCAATCCGGCTTCCGTGCGCTTCTTTTTGCGGTCTTCTGCCTTTGTTCCGCCTGTTCCCGCCGGGAAGCCGTCCCGGAGGCCGCGCGGCAAACAGCCCCGGAGGAGGAAGCGCCCGGGCCGGTATATCCGGCTGCGGACAAACTTTTCGCCGTGGTAAAACCCGGGGACAGCCCTATCTGGTTTGAGTTCGGCCCGGAAGGCCCGGTCCACATCGCCTCGCCGGAAGAAGCCGCGCCCGGCCTTTTCCGGCCCTGGCCGGAGGCCCGTTTTGCCGCCGGCATGAGCCTGGGGCCGGGCCGCCTGGCGGTAGCGATTAACCGCTACGGTTTTCTGGTGTGGGCGTTCCAAAACAACGAGGCCGCCCTGTACCAACTGCCCGATCCCGCCTGGGACGGCCTGACCGTGGCGGCCCTGTTCCGCTATTCGCCTGCCGGGAACAGCGGCGAAATTTGGGACGCGGCCCTGCTCTGCCGGGACGATGTATTTTCCGCCGCTACAGGCGGGCCGCCCGAGGAACGGGTCCGCGCGCTTCCTTCCGACGGCTTTGAAGCGGAAGCCCTGGATATTCCCGCCTTTGCCCCGCTCCCCGGTCATGAAGGCTGGGACCTTAAATCCCTGCGCCAGGGCAGGGACGGGGCCTGGTATTTCCGGGGCGCGCGGGGCGGCGGGAATCCCGCATCGGTCTATTACCGGGCGGCGGGATTAGGTTCAGCGGGGGATTCTGTAGGGCCTGGGGTTTTCAGAAACGCCGTGTCGCCATATAATTATAAAGAGGCGCCTTCAGTTTTACGCGCGGTACTGGAAGAGGCGGCCGCCATGGAAAGCGGCAAGGCGCTGGTTGCGGCGGTTATTTCGCCGGATTACGACGCGCCCCGTTATTTTGCCGCCAGCAAAGACAGCGGCGGCGGGGCGGTTTCCCTTATGGAACTTTCCGGCTTTTATTTGCCGCCGGAATCTCCCGGCATGGGGCCGGGGCCTTCCGCGGCGGCGCTCTTTCCGGACGGGAGGCTGGTATACGCGGCGACGGGAGGAAGCGCGGTTCAGGCGGCGCTGCCCGCCCTGCCGGAAGGGTTTGTATACACCCGGCTCGGTATTGCGGGTACGGCCCTTCTTGCCGCGTGGGAAGAACAGCTTGAGTGGAACATCGGCGCTGCGGGGTTTATGGTGATCAGAAGCGGATGGGAACATCTCGACTTGGAATAAGTCCAGGAGGCAAAAGGTGAAAAAAAAGGAATTTTCTACCATCGCGGAAAAGAACCGCACCGCCATGAGTATTATCGGGGAAATTGAACGGCTGGACACCTTTATCCTGGTAGGGCACCAGGACCCCGACATAGACTGCATCGCCTCTCTCGCGGCGATAGGATTGCTGCTGCGCAGGGCGGACAGGGACGCGGTTATTTATCTGCCCGGCCCGGTGAACGAACACTTTAACTACCTTCTGGCTATCTGCAAGTACAACGGCGTCATCCTGCTCTACGGAGGGGACGGGATTCCCACCTATCTGGACCGGGCGGATCCCGGCACCAAGGGGCTTTTTATCCTGGATACCCCCAAACCCGAAATGCTCTCGTGGAATAAGCCGATAGAGGAAATGTTCAAGAATCCGGCTGTCCGTAAAATCGAAATCGACCACCACGTTCAGACCGACGCCGTGTACGCCGGGGACCGGGGCTTTTGCCTTGTAACCGAGGCTTCCAGCACCTGCGAGCTTATCGGCTACCTCTCTATTAAAATGACGAAAAAAAACAATTGGGGCAGAAAAAAAGACGCCTTTATCCAGAATATTTCGCTGGCGATTCTCACCGGGATAGTGGGGGAATCCAACATGGGCAAGTACCTTAAAAACAGGAAGGAAAAGAGGTACTACGATCTTTTCAACAACGGCTTCGAGCGTTTCCTGGAAGAGCGGACCCAGCGGCCGGTAAAAAAAATAGCGGACGGGGCCGGATACGACGTTGTTCAGTCTTTTTCGGTGCAGGATAAAAAATGTTTTGACCGGATCATGGGCGCGAAGATCGAAGCGGGGCCCTTGTTTTACGTTGGAGTGGGCGAGGCCGAAGCGAAGGAGCTTTTCGGCCTTTACGGGAACGACAGGATAGTAATGGTTACCAAGATCGCGGCGGATACGCTGGCGGAAAATTCGGGGAAGCTCGGCCTTGTAGCCTATTACGACGCATCTAAACCTGGCGGGCTTATCCAGTTCCGCCTCAGGCGCGGATCGAAGTACAGTGCCCTGGATCTCCGCACAGTGCTTAAAAAACTCAACTTTAGCAGCGGCGGCGGGCATCCCGGCGCAATCGGTTTCCGCGTCTCCTCCGAAAAAGTCGATGATTTCGGCCAATTCCTTGCCAAACTTGCGGAAGACCTTGACGCCCTGGTACAGGCGGCGCACTAGCGGGCGCAAAAGCGGCGCAAAAAAGCGGGCGCTTTTTTGCTTGGCCGGGGGCGGCGGCCCGGGATTCCTTGTCACGCGCTGCCCGGTGTGATATACTTTTAAAGAGAGGGAGTTAAAATAGTTATGCGTTTATTAACACGTTCCGATTTTGACGGATTGGCATGCGGTTCCATGCTGATATATTTGGGACTGGTAGACGAGTGGAAATTCGTCCATCCCAAAGACGTGCAGGACGGCCTCGTCAAGGCAACGGAAAATGATATTCTCGCCAATATCCCCTATATTCCGGGGTGCAAGATATGGTTCGATCACCACAGCAGCGAAATGGAGAGGCTCAAGGACCGCAAAGCCGAAGGGATCTCCAAAAGCGCCCCAAGCTGCGCCCGCCTGGTTTACGATTACTACGGCGGCGACGCGAAATTGGGGAAATTCAAGGAGATGATCGAACAGGTGGACCGGGTGGATTCGGCGGATCTCAGCGTCGGGGAAATACAGAACCCCGCGGGCTGGGTACTCCTGGGCTTTATCATGGACCCCCGTACCGGCCTCGGCAGGTTCCGGGATTTTACCATCAGTAACCTTGAGCTGATGCAGGTGCTGGCCAAGGCCTGTATTGATAAGCCGATAGACGAAATTCTGGCCATGCGGGATGTCAGGGAACGGATCGATGTCTACAACGAGCAGGGCAAGCTCTTTGCCGAAATGATCAAAACCCGCAGCAGGACGGACGGCCCGGTGATCGTCACCGACCTTCGCGGGGTAGAAACCATTTATACCGGCAACCGTTTTTTGATCTATACTATTTTTCCCCAGCAGAATATTTCAGTCTGGATAGTGGACGGCCGGGGCAAGGAAAACTGCGTCATCACCGTGGGCTACAGCATCATCAACAAGACGGCCGCTGTCGATGTGGGGAAACTACTCCTGGGTTACGGCGGCGGCGGCCACCGGCAGGTGGGTACCTGCCAGGTCCCCTACGGCGACGCGGACCGGTGCATTGCGGAAATTATTTCAAAGCTGAAATAACCGCTCCGCCCTGAAGCTCCCCGCGAACAGGCGATCGGGTCCGAAGCAGGCTTGCTCGCCGGTATTACACACTACGCGCCCGCGCTTTCCGGTAAAGGCCCGTAACGGGTTCTGTTTTAGCGTTTGGCGTCGTTGATGACCGAATCAACCAGATCCTTAAAATCCTCGTCAAGCCCCAGGTTCTTCGCCGCTTCCCCGTCGGGCGCGGTATACGGCCTGTTGATGTAGGTAATGCCGTTCCTGGTCTTGAACACGGGCTCCCCGTCCGCGGGGCCGGCTGTTTCCGCGCGTTCCGGAGCGGCGTTTTTTCCGGCGGGGCTGGGGAAAGCGGCAAGCGGCTCAGGCCTGTTGTACAGCTCCGGGGTAAAGGCGAAGGGCCGCGACAGCAACGCCGTCCGGACTTCGACAGGTTCCAGTTTTGCCGCCTGGTCCTTCCCCGCCTGAACCGGCTGGGGCGTTTCACGGTCGGCGGGCTTTTCCGCATACCGCCCGCCCGGCGCGCGTTTCGCGCCTTCCGCCCGCCCCCCGGCAGGCCCGCCGCCGCGGGATATCGCCAGCCGCCCGACAACCGCCGCAAGCTCGTTCCACGCAAAATCGAAATAAGAATCAATTTCCTTTTCAAGAAGCTCCTGCCGCGCGGCGCGCCGGGAAGCCCTGCCCTGATCCTGTCCGGCGGCATTCCCGCGCCCCTTTCCCGGCTTGATTTTCGCGATCCTTTTGATTTCCTGCCGCATTTCTTCGCGGCGCTGTTCCATTTCCCAGCTTCGCAGGGGCAGCGCGGTGTTTTTCCGGTTCCGGCATTCTTCCAGAACAGCGGTGCGGATGCCGCGAAGCCGGTTCCGGACAACAGCCATGGGATCCGCCCGCAGGTTAAAGAGCAGAAATATCGTCAGAAAGGATGTCAGGAAGAATGACAGGAGCAGGAGGCCCCTCATCCCGGCGGAAAAGACAAACAGGTTTTCGTTTATAATCCTGCCGGTAAATACGCCGCCGCTGGTTTGCGACCACGCCAGAACTGCCGGCGCGTTTCCGTCTCCGGCAGCGATGCGGCTTAACCTGCCCTCCCCCCGGCGATTCCCGGCTTTTTCCAAAATTCCCGCCGCTAGGCCGATAACGGCGTCTTCCCCGTTCCGGGGTATTCCCAGGATGACGCCCGGGGGTTCCCCAAGGAGAACGGCGTCTCCCCTGATGCCCATACGCCCGAACTCCTCCAGGACTCCGGCAAGCGAGTCCGCCGCCAGGGTAAAAACCGCGATTCCCCGGTATATATCAAGGGCGTCGTAAAAAGGATAGAAAAAAATAATACGGCCCATACGCCCGTCCAGGATGAGCCGGGATGCCCCCCTTGCCGAAGCCTCCAGGGATTCGTACCTTGGATTCCCCGGGCCGGTTTCGTAGTTCCTGTACAGCGGCTGGGGGCCTTCCACAAGTACGTCATCTTCCAGGGTTGAATAGTGTATGCGGGATCCGTCGGCGTCTATAAACCTGACGGACAGCAGGCCGGGCTGCTTTTCCAGGAGCAGGGCGGAAAGGCGCTCCCGTTCCAAAACGTCCTCCTCGTTCCGGACCGGCAGAAAACTGCGCCGCAGGGCCTGTTCCCCGGTAAAGGCGGAAAAGATCGCGTCAAGCCCGGCAAAATAAGCCTGGATAACATCCCTGTCCTGTTCCGCCTCTTTAAGCGCCGCCCTGCTTACCGAAGGATTGTAGAAACGGGTCTCGATCAGGCCGAAAAGCCCTGTATACGCCGCAAGCGCGAAACCGGCAAAGAGAAGGAGCGCCAAAACAAGGCTAAAGGCGGCTTTTTTCAAGAGGGTCATTCTGAAGGAATCTTACCCCCATCC
>JAIRYB010000199.1 GCA_031267955.1 Spirochaetaceae bacterium
GGAACTTTATCCGGGAAATCGGCGTGGTGGAGCGGCTTTCCAATACGGCGCAGAACGACCTGATGAACATCGTGTCCCTGTTCCTCTCCCTGGGGGTGGGCAGCCAGATGACCCCGGAAAAATTCCTCAACCCTTCGTCCCTGATCATCGTGGTCATGGGGCTGGTGGCCTTTGCCATCGCCACCGCCACCGGGGTGCTGGTAGCCAAGTTTATGAACCTGTTCCTCAAGGAAAAGATAAACCCCCTCATCGGTTCCGCGGGGGTGTCCGCGGTGCCCATGGCCGCCCGTGTTTCCAACAAGGTGGGCCTAGAATCCGATCCCGGCAACTTCCTCCTCATGCACGCCATGGGCCCCAATGTCGCGGGGGTTATCGGCACAGCCATAGCCGCAGGGGTGATGATCGCCGTCTACGGAGGCTGACCCTTTACAGCTTTGTAAAAAAACCGGCGGGAGCGTTTGCTTCCGCCGTTGCCGATTTGGTGACTGACACCAATCCCCGAAATGAGCCGATTGGGAGCGAAAGGGCCTTGATGCCGCGACCAGGTGGAAGCGGCTTCCTTGCCCCCTTTGTAAAAGCATTAGAGAACAAGAAAGGTTCTGAAATCGCGCTACGACTGAATAGTTACGAAATAATATGACCGGCCGGTCATATTATATGACAATTCGAATGAGGTTTTTCTGTGATCCCAAAGTTATTTGCCCAGGCGCGTAAGATAGTTTTTAAATTCGGCTCCAACACTCTGGCGGATAATGACGGCAGAATCAATACTGTTTTTATGGGGGAATTCGCGGAACAGGCCGCGGAACTTGTCAAAAAGGGGAAGCAGATCGTCCTTGTTTCCTCGGGCGCGCAGGTAGCTGGATTGTCCACCATGGATAAATGGGCCCGCAAAAAAGACATCCATTACCGCCAGGCCCTCTGTGCCGTAGGCCAGGTGGAGCTTATGGGCGCCTGGCAGCGCGCCTTTGCCGGGCAGGGCCTGCGCATCGCCCAGATACTCCTGACCCAGGATGATTTTAGCGATCAGATCCGCACGCTTAATATGCGCAACACGCTTTTCACCCTGGTAGATGAGGGCGTCATTCCCATTATCAATGAAAACGACAGCGTTTCTGTCGAGGAAATAAAGATAGGCGATAACGATACCCTGGCGGCCCAGTCGGCGATTCTCTGGAGCGCGGATCTCCTGATTCTGTTTACGGACATTGACGGGCTTTATACCAGAAACCCCGTGGAAGGCCCCGGCGCGGAATTTGTACCGGAGATAAGGGATTTTGAAGAGCTGAAGAAGAACATCACTATCGGAAGCCCGGGAAATTTCGGTACCGGCGGGATCGCCACCAAAATTTCGGCTGCGGAACGCGCCGCGGGATTCGGGATACCTACCGTTATCGCCAACGGCAGAAGGCCCAAAGCCCTGGAAGCCCTGGCGGCGGGGGCCCAGCGGGCTACGGCGTTTTTGGTTTAGGGAAAGCGCCTCTTTCTATATCATCAAAATTTTAAATGCCTTGGTTTCCGGGCAGGTCTTATAATCCTGATGTGTCTGCCTGTGCCTGCGTGTTGATTATATATAACAAAAATAGTATTGTATAAACAGCACTATTACAAAAAAACCGGAGATATTGCATGAAAATCAGGAACAAGCTTATCATAATGATTCTCGCCCTTACCCTTGCGGGGATTGGCGTGCTTCTGGGGGTTATTCTGAATATTTCCCAGGATCAAATCACCTCGCTGTCCATCACCCAGGTGGAGAACCTGGGGAATAACGAAGCCAGCCAGATAAAAGCGTGGCTGGACGCCAATTTCAGCATTGCCAGGTCCGTCGCCCAGGTAATGGAAGCCTACGATCAGGTTGAAATCAACGAGCGCCGTACTTTTTACAACCTGATCCTGAAAGAACTGACCGGATCGAACGAAGAACTGGCCGCCGTGTGGACCTGCTGGCCGCCGAACGCCCTGGACGGCCAGGACGCCCGGTATGCCAACACCCCGGGTACGGACAGTACCGGCAGATTCGTCTCCTACTGGGCCGGTTCAGAAGATAAAACTACGGTAACCGCCCTAACAGATTACGACACGAGCGATTTTTTTCTCATACCCATGCGGACCGGGAAAGAAGCTATCGTAGAGCCTTATTTTTACAATATCAACGGGGTCGATACCCTCATCACTTCTTTGGCGGTCCCGGTAAAAAAAGACGGCCGGGTCATCGCTGTGGCCGGCGTTGATATCGCCCTTTCCAGCATCCAGTCCAGGGTAGAGGCTATCAGACCCTACGAGGGCAGCGTGGCCGCGGCTTTCAGCAACGGCGGGCTTGTGACAGCCCATTTCGATCGCACACGGCTCGGAAAACCCATGTCCCAGACCGAAACGGACATGGCCGGGCCTTACCTTGCCGGTTTAACAGACGCCGTCAGGGCGGGTTCCAGATATTCTTTCGTCACGACCATTGGTTCCGGCGGCGGGAGGCAGGAAGTCAATATCCTCAGCCTCCCCTTCTCCATAGGGAAGACCGCCACCCCTTGGGCCCTGGCGATAGCGGTACCCATGGGGGTTATCAACGCGCCGGTGTTTTTCATGCTCCGGATCAGCCTTATTATCAGCGCGGTGACGCTCCTGGCAATGGCCGCCGCGGCTTTCCTGATAGCCCGGTCCATTAGCAAGCCCCTCGGACGCATAACGGAGCTCTTTACGGCCCTTGGGGAGGGGGACCTGACCAGGCAGACAGACTTTAGGCGCAAAGACGAGATAGGGGACATGGCGAAGGTCTTCAACAAGACCGTGGAGGGCATTAGAAGCCTCGTGTTCACCATCAAAAACCAGTCCGTCTCCCTTTTCAGTATCGGGAACGAGCTTTCGAGCAATATGACTGAGACCGCGGCGGTCGTCAACGAGATTACCGCCAATATACAGAGCATCAAGGGCCGGGTTATCAACCAGTCCGCGTCGGTGAGCGAAACCAACGCGACTATGCAGCAGATCTCCGCCGGTATCGAGAGACTCAACGGCCATGTGGACCGCCAGGGCAGCAGCGTCGCCCGATCCTCCTCGGCTGTCGAGGAGATGCTCGCCAATATCCAGTCCGTCTCCCAGACCCTGGCCAGAAACATGGCCAATGTCAGGGAATTGACGGAAACCTCCGAGGTGGGCCATTCCGGCCTCCAGGGGGTGGCTACGGATATCCAGGAGATTGCCAGGGAATCCGAAGGACTCCTGGAGATTAACGCAGTAATGAAGAACATCGCGAGCCAGACAAACCTTTTGTCCATGAACGCCGCCATCGAGGCGGCCCACGCCGGGGAGGCGGGGAAGGGTTTTGCCGTTGTCGCGGACGAAATACGGAAACTGGCCGAGAATTCCGGGGAGCAATCCAAGACTATTTCCACGGTACTTAAAAAGATCAAGGATTCTATTGACAAGATAACCAAGTCTACCGACGGCGTGCTTAGCAAGTTCGAAGCTATAGACAACTGCGTCAGGACGGTTTCGGAGCAGGAAGAAAATATCCGGAACGCTATGGAGGAGCAGGGGGCCGGGAGCAAACAGATACTGGAGGCTATCGGGCAATTGAACGAGGTTACCCGGCTGGTCAGGGACGGATCGGCGGAGATGCTTGAGGGGAGCGAGCAGGTAATCCTTGAGAGCGGGAATCTGGAAACGGTGACGCAGGAAATAACCAGCGGGATGACCGAGATGGCGGCAGGCGCGGACCAGATCAATGTGGCGGTGAGCCGGGTCAACGCCATCAGCGAGGAAAACAAGGAGAGTATTGATATACTGGTTAGGGAAATGTCAAAGTTCAAGCTTGAATAGAAAGCAAGGGAGGAGTCTTTCCCCCAGCCGGATTATCGTATATGATAACGGCATGAGTACTACCATTGCCTGTATCGGAAGCGGTAATATGGGCGGCGCCCTGATGAAAGGGGCTTCGCAAATTACCGGCGGGGAAAATATCGGTTTTGCCGATGCGGACCAATCCAAAGCTGAAGCCGCCGCCAAAGCCCTAGGGGGCAGGGTATACGCCTCCAATACCGAGGCGGTTTTACAGGGGGATTTTGTATTCCTTGCGGTAAAACCCCAGGTACTGGAGACGGTGCTGGGGGAAATAGCGCCGGCGGCGAAAAAACGCGCCGAATCGGGGAAGCCCGCGGTACTCGTGTCCATGGCTGCCGGCTGGCCTATCGCCAAAATCAGGGCGGTACTCCACGGGGACGAAACGGGCCCGGCGCCCGTACCGGTAGTTCGTATCATGCCCAATACCCCGGCCCTCATTTCGCAGGGAGTCATCGTGATGGCGGTCCCGCCTGAACTGGGCGAGGAAAAAGCGCGCGAACTGGAAAGGATCCTCGGGGCTGCGGGCATGGTGGACCAGCTTGAGGAAAAATACCTGGACGCGGTAACCGGCCTCTCCGGTTCTGGCCCGGCTTTTGTGTACCTGTTCATCGAATCTCTGGCGGACGGGGGAGTCCGCGCCGGCCTGCCCCGCGACAAAGCCCTGCGTTACGCCGCCCAAACTGTACTCGGTTCCGCCGCCATGGTAAAAGAAACCGGAAAACACCCCGGCGAACTCAAAGATATGGTAACTTCCCCGGCCGGGACGACCATTGCCGGGATCGCCGCGCTTGAAAAAGGCGCGTTTCGGGGTATAATAATGAACGCGGTGGAAGCGGCGTACCGCCGTTCATTGGAAATGGGGTGAGGTTATTATGACTGTTCTGGTTGTCGGATCGGGGGGGAGGGAACACGCTATCGCGTGGAAGCTGTCCCAGGAAAAAAATATTGAGAAGGTCTTTGTAGCGCCGGGAAACGGCGGGACCGCCGGTGAATCGAAGTGCGAGAATGTGCCCCTGCCCGGCGATGCCGCCGGCGGGGAAGCCCGGCGTTTTCTTGCGGATTTTGCCCGGAAAGTAAAAGCCGGCCTTACAATTGTCGGCCCCGAAGCGCCGCTTGCCTGCGGCATTGTGGATCTTTTCCGGAAAGAAGGGCTTGAGGTTATCGGCCCGGATAAGGCGGCTGCCCGGCTTGAAACGAGCAAGAGCTACGCCAAGTCTTTTATGGAGCAATACGGGGTCAGGACCGGCCGTTACCGTCTCTTTACCGAATATGAACGCGCCCTGCATTATGCTAAACAGCATTTCAAGGTTTCTTCCCATGACGCTGAAACGCATGACGCGCCGGCAAAAAACGCGTCCGAAATTATTCCCCCGCTGGTTGTAAAAGCGGACGGGCTCGCGGCGGGCAAAGGCGTAACGGTAGCGGTTTCGCCGGAAGAGGCTGTTGGGGCGCTTTCCTCTTTTATGAAGGAAGGGTCCCTGGGAGAAGCGGGAAAAACCGTCTTGCTTGAGGAATATGTCGGCGGCCGGGAAGTCTCGGTTCTGGCGGCGGTGAGCGTGAGTCCCGGCAAGCCGGGGGTGATTCTCCCCTTCCTGTCCGCCCGCGACCATAAACGCCGGTTTGACGGCGGGAAAGGGCCGAACACCGGCGGTATGGGGGCCATCGCGCCGGTACCGGATTTTTCCCTTTCCCTGGAACAGGATTTTAACGCCCGAATCCTCCGGCCTACCCTTAAAGGCATGGAGCAGGAGGGGATGGATTACCGGGGTTTTATTTTTTTTGGCCTGATGATAAGGAACGACCGCTGTTTCCTGCTTGAATACAATGTACGGCTGGGGGACCCGGAGACCCAGGCGGTGCTTCCCCTTATGGAATCGAATCTGGGCGATCTGTGCCTCGCGATGCTGGAAAACCGGCTGGGCGATTTTCAGCCGGCCTGGAAAGACGGGGCCGTATGCGCGCCTGTGGCGGTGGCCGGCGAGCTTCCGGGTTTTGCGGGATACCCCGGCGCGTACCGCAAAGGCGATCCCATTAAGGTGGATTGGGAGAAGCTTGCCGGGACCGGGGGCATCCTTTTTGCCGCCGGCGCGGCAAACGCCCCGGACGCGGCGCGTGATCCGGCGGATGCCGGCATGGCCGACGGCAGGGCGGCGCTGGTTACTTCCGGCGGCAGGGTCCTTGCCGTGTCCGCCTGGGGCGCCGATGCCGCCGAGGCCCGCGAGCGGGCCTACAAGGGGCTTTCAGCCGTCAGTTTTGAAGGCATGGCCTACCGTGCCGATATAGGCGTATAAAAAGCGCCGGATGGGCTCGTAGAGGCCCGGCAATCTTTCGTAAAAAGAGGAGCAGAGTTATGGACAGCAAAACACCCCCCGAACAACCCCGGCAGATCTATGTACTGCGGGCAAGCATCGCGGAGATCAGGCCGCAGATATGGCGGAAGCTGAGCGTTCCCGGAGGCTGTACTCTGGGAGATCTTCACTGGATTCTCCAGGCTGCTTTTGGGTGGGATAACGACCACATGCATTCCTTTACCGTCAATTCGGAAGAATATGGAATGACAGGATCGGATTTTGGCTCTGGCGATGACTATGATGTAACCGACGAAGATGATGTCTGCCTTGACGATCTGGAATTGCAGCCAAAGCAGAAATTCACCTACCTCTACGATTTCGGGGATTCCTGGAAGCATGATATCTCGGTGTCCCAGATCGTCCCCGGCGGCCTTGAAGACAAGGGTACAGAACGGCCCCGCTGCCTTGGAGGGCAACGGGCAGGCCCGCTGGAAGATTCCGGGGGCCCTTGGGGGTATATGGATATGATTGAAATATTAAAAGACCCGAGCCACGAAAGATATGAAGAATTCCATGAGTGGGCGGGGGATCGTGATCCTGAATATTTCGATCCGGAACAAGTAAACGCCCGCCTGGA
>JAIRYB010000223.1 GCA_031267955.1 Spirochaetaceae bacterium
GCGTTTAAATCCTCAGAAAATCGCCGATCAGGCGATTTTTTACCCTGCAAACTGCGTAAGGAGCCCATTCATCGTGGTTTTTGCGGCACGAAGTGGCGCAAAAACCTACAAGTGCGACAGGCTCCTAGGTATCGGCGTTGCCTGCGGTACTGCCTGACTCTTCCTCCGCGCGCCCTGATACCTTTCCGCCGGCCCCTTGATCTTTCCGGCCCGCCGTGCTACAGTATTCTGGATCACCGGTTTATTCCCAAGAGAACCACGAAGGCGCCTTGAAGCTGCTGTTTCTGAGCCGCCATAATGATAAGGAAGGAAGTTATGTCACGGACCTGCGATATTTGCGGAAAACACACTGTTACCGGCAACAAGGTAAGCCATGCCAAGAACCGTACCCGCCGTACCTGGAAACCGAATCTAAAGAAGATCAAGACCGAGATTGACGGGACTACCGTTACCTTGAAGATCTGCGCCCGCTGCCTGAAAAGCGACTTTATCACCAAGAAAGTTTAGTACGGCGCGCTGATTTCCAGGCCGTCCCAGGCCGGCCCCAGGGCAATATCCCCCAGATTCCGCGTTTCCCTGAATTTCCGGCAAATTTCCCCGATTTGCCGGTGGGTCGAGTTGTGGGATATGTGGGTGATGAACATACGCCGGGTACCGGCCAGAACGGCGGTTTCCAGCGCCTGTTCGAAACTGAAATGGGTTTCGTGGGGTTTGACCCTTATGGCGCCGATTATGTGGGTACCGGCCCGGCGGATCAGCGGCCACGAGGTTTCGGGGACGGCGCTTGTGTCGGTCATGTAAACCACGGTGCGGGCGGCTTCGGCGGCCGAGCCTACGCCCGGGCCTGTTTCGGTGATACGCCAGCCCAGAATGTCCAGGATTCCGTGCTTTAACGGGACGGGGGTAAAGCTCAAGGCCCCAATATTGAGGGTACCGGTGAGCACCAGGGGGGTAATCCGGGGTTTGCCGCCCCCTGTCTGGGTTTCCTTAAAAATATAGCTAAAGCGTTCCTTCAGTTCGGCAATGGATTGTTCGTTGGCGTAAACCGGGATGGGTTTATCCCAGGTTAAGGACCGGATATCGTCCAGGCCGTGAAGGTGGTCCGCGTGGGTATGGGTCAGGAGTACGGCGTCCAGATCGCCAATCCCGGCTTTCAGGGCCTGGATGCGGAATTCGGGCCCCGTGTCGATCACTACCCGCTCCCCGCTTTCCCCCTGTATATAGAGGGAAGCCCGGGTCCGCGTGTCGCGGGGGTCCGGGGATTTGCAAACCGGGCAGCCGCAGCCTATGACCGGGACCCCGTGGGATGTTCCTGAACCGAGTACAATAACTCGCATGACGGCCTCTGTTCCGTGCGGCCCAGCGCCGCGTGATGAAATTGGGCATGAAACAAAACAGGCAACTATCCGGGCCGGGCCGGGGCCCCGCCTCGATCTCCCGCCTCAAGCCCTTCCCGGGCATTTACCGGAGGCGGCAGGCTGAATAGTTACAAAATTTCATAGTATCAGTATGGCGGAAAGCTGCCGGGAAATCTACAATACGCAATAAAAGCCGTGAAAGCCGTAATGCCCGGTGAAAAAAAGAAACTCGACATTCTTCCTGTTAGTTTGTATGATTTACGGACGTAAACCTTATGAGCGCCGAACACCAGGATGAAAAATACCTAAAAATGACCACCGGGCCTGTCGGGCCCCTGATAACAGGCCTTGCCATTCCTTCGGCGATAATCATGCTCATTACCGCGGTGTACAATACCGTGGATACTTATTTTGTCAGTTTTCTGGGGACCAGCGCGACAGCGGCGACGGGCATTGCCTTCCCCCTTATGACGGTGATACAGGCTGTCGGTTTTTTCTTCGGGCACGGATCGGGCAATTATATCGCCCGCGAATTGGGATCGCGGAACCATAAAAACGCCGCGAGAATGGCGGCGACCGGTTTCTTTTCGGCCTTTATCGCCGGCGCGGCGATCGCGGTTCTCGGCGTTCTGTTTTTGGATCCGCTGGTGCGTCTGCTCGGCGCTACGGATACCATACTTCCCTTTGCCCGCGACTATCTGCGCTTCATCCTTATCGGCGCCCCTTTTATGATATGTTCCCTGATGCAAAACAACCTCCTGCGTTACCAGGGGAGTTCGTTCTACGGCATGATCGGCATGGTCGGCGGGGCGCTTGTCAATACCGGGCTTGATCCGCTGTTCATCTTTGTTTTCCACTGGGGGACTGCCGGGGCGTCCCTTGCCACCATGCTCAGCCAGTTTATCAGTTTTACCGTGCTTTTTATCTGTTCGAACAGGACGGACAATGTGCGTATACGCTTTAGGTATTTTTCCCCAAGCCTGGCGACGTACAGGGAAATTATGCGGGGCGGGCTGCCCTCCCTCGCGCGCCAGGGCATAACCAGCGTATCCGGCGTCTTTATGAATCACTTCGCCGCAGTCTACGGTGACGCGGCGATCGCGGCAATTTCCATAGTGCAGCGCGTTTTTATGATGGCCGCGTCGCTGGTCGTCGGTATAGGGCAGGGTTTCCAGCCTGTATGCGGGTTTAATTACGGGGCGAAATTATTTCCAAGGGTAAAAGACGGTTTTCGTTTTTCGCTTATCGCCATGACCGTCCCGCTTTTGCCCCTGGGCGTTTTGGGCTTTGTTTTCGCGCCGCAGATAATCGCGCTTTTCAGGCCGGACGACCCGCTCCTGATAGAAATCGGGACAAAGGCGTTCCGCTGCCAGTGTTTAACGGTCCCCCTGATAGGCTGGATAACCATCAACAATATGCTGATGCAGACTATAGGCAAGGCATTGAAGGCCAGTTTTTTGGCGATAGCCCGCCAGGGGCTTTTTTTGCTGCCCCTGTTGTTCCTGCTCACGCCCTTTCTGGGCCTTACCGGGATTCTGATCATCCCGCCTGTCGCGGATATTTGTACTTTTATTGTGTCAATTCCGCTTTCCATAAGCGTTTTCCGGGAAATGCGCTGA
>JAIRYB010000230.1 GCA_031267955.1 Spirochaetaceae bacterium
GTTTCCAGGTCCCTGCCCTCAAGCGCGCGGATATTCTGGTTTGATTTTAAAAAGCGGAAAAACCCGTCCGTCCTCCGAAAATTCCAGTGGTGCCTCAGAATAGAATCGTCGTTTTCCAGTTCCAGAAAAATATAGCCCGGAAAAATACCCGTCTGCCTTGCGAAAATAACGCCGCCCCGCCGCTCGTCAAGCCGCCTCTGGGGAAAGTAAATTTCCGCCTCGAATTCGGGGTGTGTCGCCCGGAAGAGCCTTATGTATTTTTCCTCGCCCCTGGTCTTAACCTGGATAGCGTAATATTTCATTGATGCCCATTACCCTATCACAAAACCCCCGTTTATTCCAGTATCCCGGTCTCCGCTCCAGCAGTTTTCCCCCTTCCGCCCGGTTTTCAATGGCCTTTACCCGCCGATACCGGTGTTCAAGATGAGCTTTCCCGGTCCATCCGGTAACAGCAAGCGTTTCCGGCTCGCCCCGCTTAACCTGTTCGGCTATTCAAGGGTGTGATTCGTCCTTGCAGGCGAACAGGAAGCTCAAACCGCGGCCGATGACGGCCTTGCAGGTTGTGATTATTCAGTTGTGGCGCGATTTCAGAATTTTTCTTGTTCTCTAACGATTTAACAAAGGAGGCAAAGAAGCCGCTTCCGCCTGGTCGCGGCATCAAGACCCTTTCGCTCCTAATCGGCTCATTGAGGGGCCGCCCCTTCCGGGCTAAAAGCCCCTTCGTTCCGCCGATTTTCGCTATCCCCGCAGGCGACTGAATAGTTACGATTTTTTGCATCTTCATGCAAAAAACACGATTATTCGGCGTCCTTAGGTTTTTCCTCGGGCGTATCCTCTTTTTTGGCTTCGGCGCGGTCTTTGATGTCGGCGATGCCGATGAAAACCGCGATAATGCCGATAAGAACGGCGATTACCGGCGCGGCGCCCCGCAGGAAGGCGAGTACGTCGCCCGACCAGCCCAGGCCGGCCGGGATAATGGCGAGTACCGCGGCTAAAATAAAAACCAAACCCAAGAGCAATGCTTTCATATAATGCCTCCGTGTTTTGAGGCGTTTTCAAAATCGCCGGGCCGGATGCCGGTTAAATCCAAAACCCGGTCGGTTTTTTGAAAGGCCCCTATATCTAATTTAAATTTTTTTTCAAAAATACGCCAACACCAACCAATACATAAATACTCTGCTGTCCGGGCTGCCGCGTTGTAACAGCCCGGCTGCCGGGCTTTCCCCGGCCCGAATGCCCGCCTTTACAGGCGCTTCCGGTATCTGCGGGCCGCCGCGGTCGCAAAGGCGGCGAGGAAGGACGCAGCCGGCAGATTGGCCAGCAGAATCGACAGAAGCGGCACGGACCCGATGGCAGGGCCGGCCTGGCCCGTTATTCCGAAAGACTCCAGGACCGAGTACACGGTTTCCGCATAGCCGGCGATAACGCCGATTATGACGAGCATCCATACCGCGTCCCTGGCTTTGGACCAGAAGACGATTGCGAAAAAAACCGCTACGGCCCCCAGCGCCAAACGGCTGGCCATGTACGCTAATTGCCCCTCATCCACCCTGTCCCGCCTCCGCCTGTCCCGCTGTTTTTTGCCCCTTCCCCATTTTCAGCGCGCCTCCGGCGGGGCGTCCATCTGGGCGCTGAACGCCTCGATAACCTGAGGCATGAGTTCGGCGGCAAGGCCGCCCACCGTGGCGCCCGAGGCGTTCTTATGCCCGCCTCCGCCGAAATGCCGGGCGACTTCCGCCACGTTTACCCGGTCCCGGCTGCGGAGGCCCAGGCTGCAACTGTCCGGCTGTTCCTGGCGGATAATCGCGACGGCCTCCACCCCTTTGACAGCCATAAGGAGCTGGTAAAGGGAATCGGAATCCCGGCCCCGGGCGCCCAGGTCCCGGGCTTCCTCGTAATTTTCCGACGAAACGATGAGCCTGCCGTTGTAATGGGCCTCCGCGCGGGCAAGCACCAGCCCTATAAGTTTCCGGGATTCAAAACTCTTCCCGCCGTTAATCGTGTTGAACGTAAGCCTGGGATTGGCCCCCAGCTCTATCATCCGGGCGGCGCGGCGGAAAGCCTCGGCCCCGGTGTGGTCCAGGTGGCGGAAAAAGCCGGTATCCGTGCAGAGCCCCAGGAAGAGGTAGCCGGCCTCCTCCTCCGAGGGGGAGAGGCCCAGCGCCTCTATCAGCGCGAAAACCATGAAGGCGGCGGCGGGCGCTTTGACATCCAGAAAGAGCGTCACGCCGTCCTCTAGGGTATTGGTAATATGATGATCGATGACAGCCCGGGGCAGTCCTTCAAGCCGGGGCCCGATATCGCCGGTGCGCTCAAGATCGGAACAGTCGGCAATGATCACCCTGGCCCCCTCGCGATCCTCTTCGCTTATCCGGGAACGGAACCGGTCCGCGTAGGGGGACAGTTCCGGGCGTTTGAAAGGCCCGGCCGAACAGAGGACGGCTTTTTTGCCGAGCCGGGCCAGGGCCGAGGCCAGGGCAAGCTGGCTCCCCACGCAGTCGCCGTCAGGGTCCTTGTGGCCGGCCAGGAGGAATTTAGCGCCTTGGCGGATAAAATCGAGCAGGGGCTGGGGAACAGGCGCAGATATACCCATGTTTTAACCCCGGCAGCCTATATCGGGCAGGAGCAGGCGGCTTATAGAAGAAAACATCAGAATTCGAGCTTTAGATTTTCCACGTTCTCAAATTTGCTGTCCAATTCTTTGGACGCGCGGGCTACGCCCCAGGTTTCGTGATTCCGGTCGCGGTGCACGTAGAGCCGCACATGGCTTAATTCGCCGTCCTTGTAGTACACCACGAGTCTGGGCCAGGTATTCGCCGAACCCTGGCGGACTACCTCGCCTTTGCCCGAAGCCCCGTTGAACCATTCCAGGGGAAGGTAGGCGTTGGCCATCTGGAAAGGCCCCTTGCGGTAAACGACTATATAGCCCTTGGAATAATTGTAGACCTTCTCGACTTGCACGAATACGGGATAATATTCCGATTCGTTTTCGAATTTTTTGGAAGAAGAACCGGAATCCGTTTCCTGGGCCAGGGCCGGAAAGACCGTCAGTATCAGGATAAAGAGGGTAACTAAAACCCGGAATTTCATAGTGAATCCTCCTTGAAAATCATTCCCCCCGCCTCGTAGTTAAATATAGCTGTTTTTATCCGGTTCTGCAAGTGTTGGCAGGCGGATTTTTGCGCGGGAACCGCGGAGGCCGGCCGGGAATTTTGCCTGCCTGAAGCCGGGCGGGCTCGCGCCGCTTTATAAAACTGGCGCGAAATTACCCGGTTTTTAATTACTTTTGTCATTTTCGTTAAAGCAAAACGGCCCTGCCGGACCCTATTCCTTATATATATAACAAGCGAAAGGAGCATTTTATGCAGGACCATCTACCACTGGATTCCTGTCTGGCTCAATTCTACGAAGGCGAGATCAGCAAGAGGGAGCTGGAAGGAATTATTTTCGAGCACATTCTGAACAACCACCGGAGTTTTTACCTGAACGGCTGGGAGGAGGAAGAATGCGTTGATTTTCTCTGCTGGCTTTACCCCCGTCTTAGCCGGTGTATAGGCAATTACCGGTACGAGGGAGCCTCGTTTACCGCCTATGTTACTACTTTAGTGCGGCTTAGCGCCAAGGAATACCGCCTGGCGGAAAAGGAACACCGGCTTATTGAGAGGACCTACTGGAACGCCGCAACCGCGGACATGGCTGTTCACAACGCGGAGCCGGATTATCTTCCCGATCCGGAGCCGGAACAGCCTTTCCGCCCTGTCACGAACCGCAGGCAGGCGCTGATCCTGCTGCTTAAGTCTTACTGTTTTGTTTCGGAGGATTTTATCGCCCGCGCGGCTCCGGCCATCGGCATGGGGAAGGAGGAACTGGGGCAAATGGTTGAGGATATGAGAAATATGCGTTTCGAACAGGATCTGGAAATACGGAGCCTCAGAGAGCGGATCTACGGGCAGTATTTCCGCTGTAAAACATTTGAGCACCGGCGCAATACTTCGGCTGAAGGGACGCCGCGCTACTATGTGATGCAGAAGAGGCTGGAGCGGGCGGAAAAGCGGCTCAAAAACATGAAAAAGGCGCTTAAGGCTATAAAGAGCGGGGCCAGCAACCGGCAGGTGGCCAGAATTCTGGGCGTTCCCAAGGGCACGGTTGACAGCAATATCCACGCGGTGAAATATAGACTCGATGAAAACCGTCTGGATAACGGGGGGGCGGCCCGCCCCGGGGTTTGAGGCATAACGGCGATGCTGAGCTACCGCCACGCCTTCCACGCGGGAAACCCCGCGGATGTACTGAAGCACTGTGTCCTCGTCCACTGCCTGGATTATCTGGGCCGGAAGGGGAAGCCTTTTTTCGCGGCGGACACCCACGCCGGGGCCGGGATCTACGCCCTGGAAACGCCGGCGCGGCGGGAAGAAGCCGGAGGCCGGAGGGCGGGGCAGGAGTGGGCCGGCGGTATAGGCCGGCTCCTGGACGCGGCCGGAAGGCCGAAAGCCGCCGCGGCAGGGCTGCCGCTTCTGTCGCGGTATCTGGAGGCGGCGGCGGGGGCCCTGCCATTTGAGGGCGGCGGCCCCGGGGCGGCCCCGCGGTACGCCGGCTCGCCGGCGATTATCCGGTCCCTGCTCTCGCTTGATCAGCGCGGGAAACAGGGCAGGGCCGCGTTTTTCGAGCTGCACCCGGCGGATTTCGCCCTGCTTGCGGAAGAATTCGGCAAGGGCCGGCGCTTTATGGCGCGGCAAGAGGACGGACTTGCCGCCCTCAAAGCCCTGCTGCCGCCCCCGGCGCGGCGCGGCTGTATTTTTATCGATCCTTCTTACGAGCTGAGGGGGGACTACGGCGCGGTAAAAACAGCCCTGGCCGGGGCGCTGCGCCGCTTTCCCTCCGGCATCTACATTGTCTGGTACCCCCTGCTCGCCGGGACGGACAAGCCGGAAAAACCGGGGCGGGAATACGCGGCCGGCCTGTTGTCCCTGTACCCGGGAAACAGGTGCCTGGTGGAACTGCGTACCGGGCCCGCGCCGGAACGGGGTATGTACGGCAGCGGCCTTGTTATTTTTAACCCGCCCTGGACCTTGAAGGCGGCGCTGGAAGAAAGCATGGACACGCTCGCGGCGCTGCTTTCCGATGGCCGCGGGGGCTGGGATCTTGAATGGGAGCCGCGTTAGGAAAGCGGCGCTAAATAGGTGACTGACACCGATTAACGCGGAAGTGAACGCAAAGGTGTCAGTCACCAAATTTCGGGATAATTTTTTATCGAGAAAAAATGCCTGGTACCGTTTTTCTCTCCCTGTCCTTTTTTTCCAGGACGGCTTGCAAAATCCCCCTGTTTGGGACACAATACGGGCATGAGTTTTCGCCGCTTTCCGCCCTGTTTTTTTCTGCGCTGTAGGCTGCTGGTTATCGCGCTGCTTTTTTCGCTTGCGTTTTCCCGCCTTTGGGCGCAGGGATCTCCGCCGGGGCGGGGCGACTATCTTACGGTCAAAATCGCCGTTATGGGGCCGGGGAACGAGCTTTACTTCTGGTGGGGGCATATAGCCCTGGTTATTGACGACGCCTTTACCGGGGAAAGCCGCTTTTTCGATTACGGTATTTTTTCTTTCGGGACCGATCATTTTTTTTCCAATTTTGCCCTTGGCCGGCTCCGCTATAGCTGCGGGGTATCGCCCGCTGAAAGGAGTTACCGGGTTTACCGGGACACCAACCGGGACATTACGGTATATACCCTGGACCTGCCCCCCCAGGTGCGGGACGAAGTACGGCGTTTCGCCGAAACCAACGTGCTTCCGGAAAACAAGTACTACTGGTACCACCACTTTAAGGATAACTGCTCCACCCGGATTCGGGACATTGTCGATCTGGCGACAGGCGGCCAGTTCAAGGCCGCGTTCGGGGACGCGGCCGGGCGTTATACCCTGCGCCAGCATGTAAGGCGGCATACCTGGTTTAACCCGTTCTTTGACTGGATTCTCAATTTCCTGATGGGGCAGGATATCGACAAACCTATAACCGTGTGGGAAGAGATGTTTCTCCCCCAGGAGGTCGGAAACAGGATCGCGGATTTTACCTATACCGGCCCGGGCGGCGCCGAACGGAAACTTGTGGCAAAAACGGAAACCCTGAACCGGGCGGCGGGCAGGCCGGCGGTGCTGGACGTTCCCCGGAGGCAGTGGCCGCGGGAACTCGCGCTGGGGCTGGCCCTCTCCGCCCTCATCGTCTTCCTTGCGCTGCTGAAACGCCGGAACCCCGTCGCCTCAAGGGTAAGCCTGGGCCTGCTCCAGTCATTCCTGGGGTTTTTTTTCGGCACGGCGGGAACGGTGCTTTTCTTTATGACCTTTTTTACAAACCACGATTACACGTACCACAACATTAATATCATTTATATTAACCCCCTGCTCCTGGCCGCGGTCCCGCTGGGCATACTCTGCGCGCGGGGACGGGGAAGCGGCGGGCGCTTTTCCCCGGAACATCTGCTGCGCGCCCTTTGGTCCTATGTTTTCCTTGGGGGCGTCCTTACGCTTTTGCTGCGGGCGCTGCCGGGCTTTTACCAGCAGAACCAGGTGACCCTGGCGCTGGTACTGCCCTTCGCCCTTACGCTGGGAATTCTTGGCTGCCCGCCGCGCGGGGGCTCATTCCGCGCTCACCGATAATGTATAGTCGTCGCCGGGGTCATCGTCCAGGGTGCTTACTTTGATGTAATACACGCCCGGCGCCAGATTCGCGGAAAGGCGGGAATCGTACCTTTCCCCGCCGTCGTCGTCCTCGTCAATGGAATCCATTTCGGAATCGAAAAGTTCGATAAAAGTGTCCAATTCCGGGCCCGAAACACCCCTGGCCCGGATCGTATAGCGCCCCCGCTCCGTAACGGTGAATTTTACCCAGTCTTCATCATCGCTGTCGCTGAAATTGCGCGTTTGGGGTACGCCGGTTTCTATGTCCTTTGCCCGGGATGCTGAATTGTCCGGTTCCCACTCGTCCCTTGTTGCGGGGAACTGTATGCGGGTTTCCAGGGTATAGAAAGCGGCGGAAGAACCGGCCCCGTAGAGATTCGCTTTGATGTACACCGTCCCGGCCGGAAGGTACATGGAAATTCGCGCGTTGTTGTCGTGCCCGCCGTCGTCGTCTTCGGCGAGGAGCTGCCCTTCGCTGTCGTAAAGGGTAAGCCAGGTGTCGCTGTCGCTCTCCGTGGAAACAATCAGACGCGCCCCTTCCGCCGGGATTTCAAGGGCGTACCAGTCGGTTTCCTCGGCCGGGAAAAAGGCCGCCCTTAGTCTGCCCGGGGTTATAGGGTGCGCCTGTTCCCGGCTGTCGTTGGGTTCCCAGGACAGATCGGGGATATCCTCCCTTGAAACGCGGAAAGTGTACGAACCTGTTTCGGAACTGTAGCCTCTGACCATGGCGGTATAGCTTTTCCCCCCCTCGGCAAAAAAAACGCACCGCGCGTTCTCCCCGCCGCCCCCGTCGTCATTGGAGGTAATCATGTCCCCCGATTCGCCGTAAATCTCCATCATGGTGTCCATATTGCCGCCTGTCTCCGCGACCACCATGCCTCCCTCTTCCAGCCTGACCAGGAAGAAGTCGCGGTCGTCGCCGTTGTGTATGGTTCTGGAAATCGCGGCCCCGCCGGTTTCAACAGGCACGGGATTTCCCTGGCTGTCGGTTTCAAAGCGGTCCCGGCGCGCCGAAGACGAGGCGTCCGCGGCTTCCAGAAGTTCGCTTATGAAGGGGGTTTTTGCCAAATCGCTGTTCCACGAGGCAATCAGGGAAGAATCGGCGGTTTTTATTATCCTGGTGGTAACGCGGACCGTGTTTCCCGCTTCCAGAATGATCCCCGAAAGCAGGTATTCATTGGGAGGGGAGGCGGTATCGCGCAGGGCATACGTGCGGTTTTGTACGTTGGTCAGGGTGTCGAGCACTCCGTTTTTCCAAATATCGCTCAGGGCGACCAGTTCGTCCGCCAGGGTAAAGCTGCCGACACCCACCCGGGACATTTGGCCGTTGCTTTCCCTGGGCAGGCCGCGCAGCCTGAGATCGAGCCGTATGGCCGTTTCAACCAGGAACTGGTCGAGTTCCGCAAGCGAGGCTGGTTTGGGCGGCTGTTGCTGCTGCCCGTAGAGGAACGCGGGCAGAAAAAAAACAAAAAGCGCGGTAACGGTAATTAATTTCTTCAACATTATGGACCTTCCTTTATATCTTTACGGGTTATTATTTCCAGGGCTTCTTCAAAATCCAGATTCTCCCTGTCCCTCCGCCCGCTGATCTCCCTCAGCGCCAGTTTTCCGGACAGCGGCGCTTCGCCGGGTATGATTACGAATTCCGCCCCTTTTTTTTCCGCCAGCGCGAACTGCCGGCTAAGTTTTTTCGCCTCGGTAAAAACCTCGCAGGCCGCCCCCCTTTCCCGGAATTTTTCCGCCAGGGCCTGGTACGCGCCGCAGGATCTTTCGTCCAGGCAGGCGACGGCGGCCCTGGCATAGGCGCCCCTGGGCCGGTCTTTGCCCAGCGCCTCAAGCGCGGCGATAAGCCGGTCAAGCCCGATGGAGGACCCCACGCCGCTGAGTTTTTCTTTGGAGTACAGGCCCACCAGGTTGTCGTAGCGGCCCCCGGAACAGACCGAGCCTATTCCGGGAAGTTCGTTTATAAAAGTTTCGTATACTACGCCGGTGTAGTAGTCCAGCCCCCTGGTAATGGAAGGGTCAAGCACGAATGAAGATGCTGTCCCCGTATCTTCCATAAAGCGGCGTATCAGCGAAAGCCTTTCCGATTCCGGGGAGGGGCCGCCGGCGGCTTCCGTAAGGCCGGCAAGTGTTTCCCCGAAACCGCCCCCGGCCCCGGTGTACGCGAGGATCTTTGCCGCGTTTTCCGCGCCCGTAGTTTCGATAAGGGAGGCAAGCGTGGCGTCCCTGCCGGTTTTTGCCAGCTTGTCCACGGCGCGCAGTATTTCCGCCGATTTATCGCGGCACCCTATCCTGTCCAGGAAACGGTTAAAGAGCCCCCGGTGGTTAATGCGTATGGTAATGTCTTTCACCCCGATGGCGGAAAGCGTGTTCTTCATCATAAGGAGGATCTCAAAATCCGCGGCCGCCGAATCGCTGCCCACGCAGTCAAAGTCGCACTGCGTAAACTCCCGGTACCGCCCCCTCTGCGTATTTTCACCCCGCCAGACCTTGGCGATGTGGTAGCGTTTGAACGGCAGGGGGAGCTCGGCGTAGTGTTCGGCGAGAAAGCGGGCAAAGGGGACGGTCAGGTCAAAGCGCAGGGCCACGTCCCGGCCGCCGTTGTCGGCAAAGCGGTATATCTGCTTTTCGGTTTCGCCGCCGCCCTTTCCCAGAAGAATATCCGCGTATTCCAGCGCCGGGGTATCGATCGGTACAAAGCCGTAAAGCCTGAAAGACGCCTCGATCTTCTCCACAAGGGACCGCCTCTCAATTTCCGCGGACGGGAGGAAGTCCCGGAAGCCCTTCAAAATCCTCGGTTCAATAAGATCTGCCATAATGGGGATTATACCCGCAAAGCCCCCGCCGGAAAAGGGGGGCATAGCAGGGCGGCAGCATAATATAACGGCTCACGGGCCGCGCCTTTCCATATAGCGCGACAGTTCCTCTTTTTTCAGCCCCCTGCCGATAACGACAAATTTGCCTTCCCCCGCATAATCCGCTGGCGTAAGGGAGGCGCTGCCGTAAACATAATCCAGTTTATGGGGCCGCCCCCGGACAGGGAAAAAACCCTTTGCCCGGAAAACCTCGCCAAAATTCCCGCCCTTCATGCGTGTGGCAAGATCGTCCACGTCTTCCCCGGTCCAGTGCCCTTTCAGGATAAAAGAGCAGGAATCAAAACCGCCGGTCTCAAGGCTGTGATCGTGATTGTGCTCATGGCCGTCGCCGTGTTTGTGTTCATGCCCGTACCCGTGCCTGTCGCCGTTTTCATGATCGTGTTCATGCGGATCTTCCGGCCCCAGTATTTTCCCCGTCATTTCCTCTGCGACGGCGAGCAGCTTAAAGCTGTCCAGCGTATCCCAGCTTTCCGTAAAAACAGCCGCGCCGGGGTTAAGCTCCCGGATCTTGCGGAGTATTCCCGTTAGCGGCGGATCGTCCGCGCGGAGTTTCTGTACCGCGCTTAAAACAATAACCGGGGCGGTTTTAATCTGCTCCCGGTAGAACTCTCCGCTTACCTCAAGAAACGCGGACACCAGGGGGGCCTGCACCACGGTCATGGCGGTATACACCGAGACCGGCGCTTCCCTTTCGGCAAGGCGGCAGGCTTCCAGAATATCGCCAAGCTTTCCTATCCCCGTTGGCTCGATAACAATACGCTTTGGCCGGAAATCCCGCGCCAGGTTTTTTATGCCTTCGACAAAATCCCCTTTCAGCGTACAGCATATACAGCCGTTGGTAATTTCTTTTACCGTTAGATCGTGTCCCTGTAAAAGATCGCCGTCCACGCCGATTTCCCCGAATTCATTTTCCAGGACGGCAGTTGTTTCGCCCCGCCATGCTTCCCGCAGCAGTTTGTTTATCAGGGTTGTCTTTCCCGCGCCCAGAAATCCCGAAACAATTTCCAGCTTGGTTTTTTCCATGCTTTCCTTCTCCCCGCCGGCACCGCGCCTGAACCGTGAACGATGTAATATTAATACTACTATAACCGCCGCGTGCCGGCCGAATAACAGGGTACCCGGCAAAGCCGGGGGTTCACCGGTATAGCGCGCGTACCTGGCGTCAGGTTCCTTGGCTGTTTTTTACGGCAGCCTGTGCCCCGTGGCAAGGAAAATTTCGTACCACTCCCCGCGGGAAAGGACAATATCCGCAGCCTTTACGCATTCCCCCAGCCGGGCGGCGTTCATGGTGCCCGTGACAGGCTGGAATTTCGCCGGGTGGCGCAAAAGCCACGCCAGGGCAATAGTGACGGCGGAAACATGGTACTTCCCGGCAATTTCATCGAGCTTGCCGTTGAGTTTTTGAAATTTTTCGTTTCCGATAAAAGTCCCCTGAAAAAAGCCGTACTGGAGAGGGGACCATGGCTGAATAGTAATATCGTTTAGGCGGCAGAAGTTCAGTACCCCGTTATCCCGGTCTATAGCCATATCGTCCGGCATATTCATGTTCATCGACTGGGTAATCAAGGTGGCGTTCGTAACACTTAACTGAAGCTGGTTTACCGCAATATGCTGTTTTACGGAGCGCTGTAGCAGCCGGATAAGGCAGGGGTCCTGGTTGGAAACGCCGAAGTTGCGGACCTTGCCGCTTGAATAAAGCCTGTCAAAAGCTTCCGCCACTTCCTCCGGCTCCACAAGCGCGTCCGGTCTGTGCAGTAAAAGTACGTCAAGGTACTCTGTTTTGAGGCGCTTAAGAATCCCGTCCGCCGCCTCCAGGATATGTTCTTTGGAAAAGTCGAACATCTTTCCCGGCACAATGCCGCACTTTGACTGGAGGAATATTTTTTCCCTTACGGCGCTGTTCATGCCGATTGCATCGGCAAAAATGGATTCGCATTCGCCGTTGCCGTAACAGTCCGCGTGATCAAAGAAATTGGCCCCCAAATCCAGAGCCGTTTTTACAAAGCTTTCCGAAGTTTTTCTATCAACGCCGTTAATGCGCATACAGCCTACTGCTATCACCGGCACGGCAAGGTCCGATTGGCCCAATTTGATCGTTCTCATAACTTAAGTCCCCCTTAAAACCGGAAAAATTACTATTTTCGGGATATTCCGCCGGTAACGCGCCGCGCCGCCGGCCATGAAAGTAAAAAACAACCCGGCCATTGGAACCGGTATTGGCGGACAGGCTGTTCCGGCCTCCGCCCGCCGGCGCCTTGTCCGGCGCGCTTAAAAAATACCCCGCCTATAGCGCCTTGTCAA
>JAIRYB010000239.1 GCA_031267955.1 Spirochaetaceae bacterium
GGCGGAGGGGGTTCAGGACGGTGGCGCATAGGGAATATGCCAAAAAGGACATCCCGTTTATCGCTGACGCGGCGTGGGATTTCGCCGGGCGGGACAGCTCGGTACCGATAAAAGTTGACGACACCGGCGTAGGCGGCGGCGTAACCGACAGCCTTAGGCGGCTGGGGGCGAAAGCAGTCCCGGTAAACTTCGGGGGCGCCCCGAAAGACAAAAACAAGTATGATACGGCGGCGGACGAGATGTGGTTTGAATTCCCCATTGAGGACGTGTCCATACCCGACGATCCCGATTTAATGACGGAGCTTTCCGGCAGGCTGTATGACTACGACAAGCAGGGGCGGCGGAAGGTGGAATCGAAAAAGCTGTTCAAGGAGCGGTTCGGGAAGTCGCCTGACAAGGCGGACGCGCTGCTCCTGGCGTACTACACGGGGTATACCCGCGTGAGCAGAGTGGGCTCGGTGAGGTATTCGGGGTTCTAAGGGGAAAGGCCGATACACAGGCGCCATTTTGCTGGCATCGGCAAAATGGTAACGATGGCTATTCATACCGGCGTATTGCCGGTAAAACCATACTGAGGAGAAAATCATGGGAGAACAGAAGGCGGATGTACGAATTGACAATTTTCCTGATGCGTAATAAATTTTTTATAATTAGGGCAGGGGGGCTGCTATGAAACAAAATCCATTGCCGTTTCAACAACAAGCCGTTTATGATTTTATCGAACGGTACCACGCCGAACAGGGCATCGCGCCGTCTGTCAGGGATATAGCGGATTCCCTGCAGATCGGCGTTACTACCGCGAGGGTGTACATTGAAATCCTAAAAGCCAAAGGCTTTGTCGCCAGTACGGAAGGCGTACGCCGTTCCCTGCGTATTGCCGGGGCCGGCGCGGAACAGGGGGCGGAACAATGCCGGTAAATACCCCGAGCGGCGAATACAAAAACTGGCAGGAGCGCTGGAACCTCGTCAGAACCGTAGTCGAAGGCGAAGACGCCGTAAAGAAATCGGGCGAACGGGCGCTCCCCCGCCCGAGCGGCCAGTCGGACGAGGATTACAAGGAGTACCTGGGGCGCGCCAGGTTTTTTGACGTCGTAAGCCGTACCTGCGACTCCTTCCACGGGCTTATATTCAGCAAAGAGCCTGAGCAGGCGGGGGAAGCCGGCGGCGCGTTCGGGGAGGGGCTAAAGAATGTGGACGGCGCGGGCAGGAGCCTGCGCAAATTCGCCGACGATATAGTTTACGATGTCCTCCAGACGTACTGGGGGGGTATTTTGGCAGACTTCCCCCAGGTATCCCCGGAGCAGACCAAGGCCGGCGCCCCCCGGAACGCCTACCTCAAATGGTACACTGCCGAATCGGTCATAAACTGGCAGCGGGAAGCGCGCGGCGGCAGACTGGTTACCACGCTGGTCGTTTTGCGGGAAGACGGGAAAAAGAAAAAAGACGGCGATATATTTACCCTTGAAAGCGCGGAGCGGTACCGCGCCCTCATGCTGGACGAGAACGGCGGCTATACCCAGCGGATATACGCCAAGGACAAAGACGGCGGGTTCGCGGATTACGAAACCATAGAGCCGCGCCTGGGCGGGAAGCCCCTCGGCTTTATCCCGTTCTGGTTCTGCCCTTTCGAGGAGCCGTCCAAACCGATTCTGCTGGGCATGTCTTACGAGGCCATCGGAATGTACCAGGACATGGCGGATTACAAGAACAGCCTCCACTACGCATGCATCCCTACCCCGGTAGTGGAGAATATGGACACCCCCCCTCCTGATGAAAAAACCGGGAAGGAAAGGATCGTCAGGCTCGGGAGCAAGGAAATGCAGTTTTTCTTCTGCGATAAAGCTGATGTAAGAGTGAAATTCCTCAGCCACGACGGCAGAGGGCTGGGCCAGGTAGCCGCTTCCATTGACGCGGCCCTGTACCGCATCGCGCTGTTAGGGGCCCGCTCCCTCGGCGCGGACAAGAGGGGGATAGAAAGCGCCGAGACCGTGCGGCTTTACCGGTCGAGCGAGAACGGCGTGCTGAGCGCCTTCGCCATGGCAATGAGCGCGCAGCTTACCGCCGCGGTAAAATTCAAGTCGCTATGGAGCGGCGTTCCCGAAAGCGATTACAGCGGCTGGTTCTATAATCTCAATACGGACTACGACGTTCTGGACGCGAACGCGGAAATGATCGGCGCGGTCATTAAGGCGCGGGAGGGGGGCGATGTCCCGCGGTATGCCGTATACAGCATACTCCGGGAAGCGAAGCGGATACCGTTCGAGTGGACGTATGAAGACTACCTCAGAGAGCTGAGCGTTCCGGATACCGAGAGCGCAAAACGCATTATGCTGGCCGAGATAGCCGAAGGCGTCACCGCCAGGCATGAATACCGCATGAAGTTTTTCGGCGAAAGCGAGGAAGCTGCCAGGGCCAGGGCTGCGGAACTGGAAAAGGACAGCATGGCGATCGACTGACAGGTGGATAATGGCCGATATAGAGACCCAAATTGAAAATTTCGTTACCCGGATGACCGGCCGTATCAGCGGCGCGGCGGTAGAATTTATGGCGGCCTGCGGGGTACGCCTGGCTAAGATCGGCGCGCTCACCGCAGGGCAGGCCCGTGATTACCTCTTTTCCCGCAAGGCCCTGGAGGATCAGCAAAACGATCTAGCGAAAATAAAGCGTATCCTTTCAGCTGCCAACAAAGCGAACTTAAACGATATAGACAGGCTCTGCGGGCGGATTCAGGCCGAGGTATGGGACGAGGCCGGCAGCCTTCTTGAACGCGCCGGAAAGGAAGCGCTGCCTGCGGGGGGTCCGGCCCGCCCCGCCGCGGCCTCCCCGATTCTCGCGTCCGTCCGGAACAGCTACCGGGCGCTGGCAGACAGCACGGCCGCAAGCGCGGTATACCGGGAGGCCGTAAGCGGCATGCTCAGCAAAATGACAGGGGACGAAAAGAGGATCAACTTCCGGCAGGCCATGAGGCAGACTATCCGGGACCTGGCCGGAAAAGGGCTGTATACTGTTGGCTATAAAAGCGGCCTGCGGAGGCGCCTTGATACCAGCGTCCGTTCGGACCTGATGTCCGAGTTCACGCGGGTTGTCCAGGGGATAGAAGGGGAAATAGCGGGGGAAATCGGGACGGACGCGTGGGAAATATCCGCGCATAATCACAGCGCGGAAGACCACGAGCCGCTCCAGGGGCGGGTGTTCGCTAACGGGGAATACGAGAAGCTGCAGAACGGGATGCCGGCCCAGGATATAGACGGGCGGACATTCCAGATCAGCCGGCCCGTCGGGATGTGGAACTGCCGGCACATAGCGTACCCTTTCATGCTGGGCGTCTCGGAACGGGCATATCCCCAGGAACGCCTTGATGAAATCAAAGAACAGAACGAATCGGGGATAGTGTTCCGCGGGAAGCATTACACGCTTTATGAAGCCGAGCAGATGCAGCGGCAGATAGAGGCCCGGATGCGGCGGTGGCGGGAGCGCAAGGCCGTTATCCAGGAGGTGGCGGGGGCGGACCCTGCCTTTAAGATGGACCTGGCGGCCGCGAAAGACAGGATCAAAGGGCTGAGGGCCGAGTACAGCATCCT
>JAIRYB010000005.1 GCA_031267955.1 Spirochaetaceae bacterium
CCTTAAGGAGTCAAATATCCGGGGGAATTTCATTTTACAAAATTATGATATTGTTTCGATCCCTGACGTCAGCGAATGGTGGCCGGCAATTTCCCATTTTTAGAAGACGCAAAGATATCCGGTGTAAAAAATAAGCGCCGGCGCCCTGGCTGCTGGCCGCGGCTCATGCAAGGGTGTCGGCTCATGCAAGGGTGTCAGTCACCAAATTTCGGGGAACGTTGACATCCCTGGTTTCCCCGGCTCCCTTTTTCCGTTAGTGCCGTTCATGGTAAATTTTTTTCATTAATTCTACCAAGGCGGCGCAAGGGCGCCGGGAACCGGGAGGCTACGCTGTTTCCTTTAACCCCCCGGCCTCGGCCCTGTACCGCAGCGTCTCGTTGCAGCGTTCGGCGATACGGGCGAACTGGGGCGCAAGGCCCCGGAACAGGTCCACCAGTACCGGATCAAAGTGCTTCTCCCTCCCTTCGATGATGATCCGTTCCGCTTCTTCCGCGGGGAAAGGTTTCTTGTACGGCCTTACGGTAATAAGGGCGTCGTAGACATCGGCAATCGCCATAAGCCGGCCTTGCAGGGGGATAAGGGAATTCTTCAGCCCCCTGGGATACCCGGAGCCGTCCCATTTTTCATGGTGGGTCCCGGCGAAAATTTTCGCGTGGCGGAGAAAATTGTTATCCGTGGTAGTCTTCATAATGCCCTCAATGGCCGCCTCCCCTATGGCGGCGTGGGTTTTCATGGTTTCAAATTCGTCGGGGGTAAGTTTCCCCGGCTTGTTCAGGATGGCGTCGCTGATGGCTATTTTCCCCACATCGTGCAGCTGGGCCGACGGGATGAGGAATTCCAGATTCCAGGCGGAAACTTCGTCCCAGTAAATCCGTTCCCGCACAAGCGCGTCCACCAAAAGCGTCAGATAGCTCTGGGTGCGTTCTATATGCCCGCCCGTTGTGTCGTCCCTGAATTCAACCATCTCCGTTACCGTGTTCAATATCGAATTCTGAAGCTCGATCACCTGCCTTGTCTGCTTGCGTACCATTTGCTGCAAATTGACGTTGTAATCCTTCAGGGTAATCTGCTGGTTTCTTGTAAGCAGGTGATTCTCTATGCGCTTGAGGAGAAGGGGGGGAGAAAAAGGCTTAGAGATATAATCCACGGCCCCCATATTCAGGCCTTCAAGCTCGCTGCCCGGATCGTTCCTGGCGGTAAGAAAAATTACCGGAATGTCGCGGGTTTCCTTTTCCGCCTTGAGCTTTTTTATCGCCTCGTAGCCGCTCATTCCGGGCATCTCGATATCCAGGAGGATCAGATCGGGCGTCACCTTTTCCAGTATCTCAAAGAGTTTGTTCCCCGAAGGTATCGGGAAAATGTCGTACTGGTTCTTTAACATCGATCTCCCTGCCGTAAGGTTGCTTATATTGTCGTCAACCAAAAAAATTTTCCGCCGCTCGCTGTTCATAACACGCCCCCTATACTTCGACATACAGGCTCAATTCCTGTCCTTCCGGTAAAAGCCTGCCTGCTATTTCCCCGAATTCGGATTTGTCGATCTGCTCCCGCAGCCAGGATACCAGGCCGGAATCCGATTCGTAGCTGTACTGTTCCAGTTCTTCCATAACGCCGTCTATCTCGCCTATATCGTAATTTTCCGCCGCTCCCCGAATCCTGGCGAGCAGGGCCGGGTCCGGAGCGGCCTTGCGGGGCTTCTGCAGCTTCTCTTCCACCACGCCAAGCGCTTCCCCCAGCCTGGTAATGAACTGTTCCGCGGCGCTGACAAAAGCGTTGTTTTCCCCGTCAATTAAAGCCGTATTTCCGTCCCTGGCCGCGCGTTCAAGTTTTTCAGCCTTCCGCCCGATTTCGTCCGCGCATATACCGTAGCTGGAACCCTTGATGCCGTGTACGGTAATCGCGTAATCGGAAAGCGTCCCCGCAATCTTCGCGGCTAGCGCGGTTTCCAGCAGGAACGGGGTGTGGACTACGTAGGAACGCAGGGAATCCATGTAGGCTTTCCCGTCCCCCCCGAAACGTTCCATTCCTTTTTCAGAATCAAGGCCGTCTATCCGGAGGCCCAGGAACACTTCCGCCAGATGAGCCTGGGCGCCGTCCCCGCCCGGCGAATCCCTTTCCCCGGCCGCGCCTGCCGTCCCTTCCGTAACACGGCTTTCCACGTCAATATCCAGTTCCTTTTCCAGCTTTTTGTCCCGCACCCAGCGGTTAATCGCCTCGTTCAGCTTTATGATGTCAATAGGCTTGGTCAGAAATGCCTGGAAACCGTTGTTAAGGAACAGCTCTTCGTTGCCTATAATCGCGTTGGCCGTAAGCGCGATAATGGGCACGGTCCGGGCGTACTCGCTGTCTATCTCGTTTCTGATAATCCTTACCGCCTCTATGCCGTCCATGCCCGGCATCATGTGGTCCATAAAAACCGCGTTGTACCGGAATTCCCCGTTCTGTATAAGGCCGATTGCCTCCGGGCCGCTTGAGACACAGTCCACGGTCATGCCGTAAGGCTTCATGATTCCCCGGGCAAGGTCCAGGTTGGTAGGCACATCGTCAACTACCAGCACCCGGGCGTAGGGGATATAGGACCGCACAAGCTGTTTGTTCCTGTCCTGGCGGGCCATGGTGTAGCGGAATTCCCTCAGGTTTGCGGCAAGTTCCTTTCCGATTACGGCATCGCTGACAAAGCCCTGGAGCAGTTTTACGGTAAAGGTAGTCCCCTTGCCGTATTCGCTTTCCACACGGACAGCGCCGTTCATCATCTCCGCCATGCGCCTGGTAATGGCAAGCCCCAGTCCCGTCCCCTCGATATGGCGGTTGCTCTTTGTATCTACCTGGTTGTAATCGCTGAACAGTTTGTCGATATCATCTTTCTTTATGCCTATGCCGGTATCGGAAATAGCGGCGTTTATCCATACCCCCGCGCCGTCCCGCTCGCAGCGGATACGCAGCGTTACTGTCCCTTCTTTGGTGTACTTAAACGCGTTGGAAAGAAGGTTGTTGAATATCTGCTTTATCCGCAGTTCGTCGCCGAAAAGCCTGGCGGGCAGGTTTTCGTCTATGTCCAGCCTGAACTCGATAGGCTTGCTGCCTATACGCACCGCGTTGAGGACCACCGTATCGTTGATAAGGCTTGGCATATCGTAATTCACCGGGACCAGTTCAAATTTTCCCGATTCGATCTTGGAAATATCCAGAATATCGTTGATAATTCCCAGAAGGGTTACGCCGGAACTGTAAATTTTTTCCAGGCTTTCCAGCGTTTCGGATTTTACGTTCTTGTCTTTTTCTTTTCCCAGTTCAAGTTCCGCAAAACCGATAATGGCGTTAAGGGGCGTGCGCATCTCATGGCTCATGTTGGCAAGGAAATGGCTCTTCGCATCCGACGCGGATTCGGCTACCAGGGCAAGCTCCTTCATCTTTTCATAGGGGCGGGCGATAAAGCTGGCGGCAATAAGCGCGGCGATAATTCCCAGCCCAATAAAGATAATGCCGGAAACCAGGAAGGACTGTACCACATGGGAGATGGGGCTTTCGGCAATGGGGCAGGCGACCCCCAGGGACCAGCCATCGGCCCCCATGATAGGCCGGTACGCGCAAATACGCCTGACCCCTCCAAGGCTGTACTCGCCCGTCCCTGTTTCCCCCCGGACCATGCGGGAAAAAACATCCGCCATTTCCTGGTATTCCTTCTGGTTTTTGCCTTCGGTTTCCGACAGGCTGATAAAGTTGAAGCGCCCGAAAACATGAACGGCCTTCTTGCTGGCAATGATCGTCCCCTCGTGGTCAAGCACAAAAATGCTCCCCGAATCCCATATACTGAACCGGGCCAGCACTTCGCTTATCAGCACTCCCGGCAGGGTCGCCAC
>JAIRYB010000012.1 GCA_031267955.1 Spirochaetaceae bacterium
CGCTTGCCGCTCGACTTGCATGCTTAAGACGCGCCGCCAGCGTTCGTTCTGAGCCAGGATCAAACTCTCCATGATATATTTCCTCGCGGGCCGAAGCCCGTAAAGAATCCATTTCAAGCGGCCGGTCCCCCGGCCTTCCTGCTTCTTGACGGAGGGTCCTCCGGCCGGCCGTAAGCCGGCCGGGCATGACCCTCGGCGGGCCCCGGCGATTCCCGGAGCCCGTTTCGCGCTTGCTTCGGCACCGCGGCTTCCCGCAGCGCCGTTGGCTCGCGGGGACGGCCCAAGGCCGCCCCGCGTTTCTCTCTCCCTTCCCTAAAATGCCAAAGACCGTGGGCCGCCCCCCAGGGGGAAGCCCGCCCGCCGCCTCTTGCGGCGGTTTGCAGAGGTTACTACATACTCCCGCGCTTTGTCAAGCCCCGGAACCAGTTTTTTTACGAAATTTATACATTCAGACTATTTTGCGAAACGCAACGCTGATTGTTTTCGTTTATACAGAAAAATTCGAACCTGTCCCCGGAACATAAAAGTCCAAAACAGGCTTAAACTATATATGACTCATCAAAAGGGAAACATCGTCTGCCCGGCAAACCCGGTTCCAATCCCAAATTATTGACGAATAATCACACAGAAAAACTCTGGTTAATAAACAAACCTTAAAATAAAACTTCCAAAGATCAAACCGGCATCCCAGCCAGTAATAACATACCATTTTTTGAAAAAACAATCAAGTGGTTTTTCAAAATTTCGGCAAAAAAAAACAAAAAATCGCAAATTTTCTTTACCGCCGGCAAGGGCAGCGCCGAAACCGCAGGCTTACGCCCCGCAAGGCCCGTACTTATTTCTTAGCCCCGCGATAGACAGAAGCATAATCGAAAAACGAAACAATTGCAAGTACCACGCCCGCTGAAAAAAACGCGATAGCGGCGATACGGGTCCAGTCAAAAACCGCGCCGTTTTGCCCCAGGCGCTTAAAACTTGCCGCGAGCAGGGCAAGGGCGCAGGAAGCGATATAAACAACGGTTTTGATCTTCCCCCCCATACGGGCGCCCATGGCCACTCCCTTTCTGAGCATCAGATTCCGTATAAAAAGCACGCTGAATTCCCGGTACAGGAAGATCAGGAGGAGTATGACCGGCAGAATGCCGTCCATCACAAAACAGAGGAAATTCGTAAGCTGCACCAGCGTGTCGGCAAAGGGATCGTAGAATTTGCCGAAATCGCTCACCTCGTTACGGCTGCGGGCAAGCTTGCCGTCTATCAGATCGCTTATTTCGGAGACAACGAAGATAAGCCAAAGGACCGGGACAGTCCACCCGAATCCCCGGGGAAAATTCGCGCTTTCGGGGGATAACGAGACCCAGAAAAGCCCAAAAGGGAGATTAAAAGCCGGAAGCATATAAAGAATGAAGAAAACCGGCGCCAGAATAATGCGTATGGAAGTAACTTTATCGGCCGCAGTCATGAAACCAGCATAACCAGGGAATCCGGCGCTGTCAAGGCATCATGCTGTACTCGTGGACTACCTGGATTTCGGAACGAACGGTGAAATTTTCGGCAACTTCTTTCGCGGAATTCACGGCGGCTTCTACAAGGGCGTGGGAATTGACTACGCCGAACAGTTCGACGGTACTGCCGCTGACCGACACCTCCAGAAAATGGATGGGTATGCCCTTTTCGTAGAAGATCCGGTGTACCACCTGATGCCCCAGGATAAGCTCCCTGAGGCGTTTCTCATGCTGGGCCTCGATTTCCGCCGTAACAAGGCTGTCCCGCAGATATTTGATGCCCTGGGCTACCGTGCCGGGATGGACGTTCCCGGTATTCAGGGTGATATGGTAATTGGAAGGATCCCTCCAGTCCATATCGAAGAAATATCGGTGAAAGCCTATCCGGTCATTGTCGCTTTGGTTGATGATCTGCCTGGCCCGCTTGTCGTCACAGCGGAAGTAGCTTTTGACGCGCTCCATGCGAATCTCGTAAGGGGCGACGAGGTAGATCGACAGCACCCCCGGCACGCCCCGGAAAATCGAGTTGGCCCCCCGGCCGATAAAGACGCTGCTCCCCTTGCCCGCCTCGCACAGCATGGCGGTCTTGAGGTAGTGCAGGTAATCGTCCCGGTCCTGGGACAGCGATGCGAAAAAACCGGGCTTCCGCTCGTCGTATTTGTCAAACATCGCCCCCGCTACCCCGTAGGATTTGATCTTTTCTTCCAGGGAGTGTTTGTCCACAAAGCGATAATTCAGAATTTTTGCCAATTCCTGAGCGGTCTCATCGCCCAAGCCGGCCAATTGCCGCGAAATAGTTATGATTGCCATTGGTATCCTCCTGTTTTTAGCATAAACCCCGGCAGGCCGACTGTCAAAAGGCAATAGGCGGCCGCCGGGTAGAAGCGGCGCAAAAAATGGATTATTATTCGCCAATGAACTTAATATGGACCGAGGAAAGCAGCAAATATGTTTTTGAACACCGGCTTTTTTCCATAAGGGAGAGCCTTTGCCGCTCTCCTTCGGGGAAAACCGGCGTTTATACCGCGATGGATGCCCCGGACTGGGCTGTGGTGGTCCCGGTTCTGGAGGGCCCCCAGGGCAGGCGCTTTGTTATGGTACGCCAGTGGCGGCACGGCGCCAGGGAGCTTTCCCTGGAATTTCCGGGCGGGGTTTTTGAAAGCGGCGAAAATCCGGAAGAAGCGGCTGCCCGTGAGATGGAGGAAGAGACGGCTTACCGCCCGTCCAGGGTAACCAGACTGGGGGAAATGAGCCCCAATCCGGCGATCATGGGCAACCATGTCCACTTTTTTCTGGCGGAAGGCCTTACGGACACGGGGAAGCAGCGCCTGGACGAGGATGAATACATGAACGTAGAGCTTTTCCCTGTTGAAGAGGTGATACGCAACATGGGAAAACCGCCCTACATCCACGCCTTAATGGCCGCCGCGCTGACGCTGTACCTACAGCGCGGCGCCGCGTCTTAGCGGAAGGAAGGATACTCGGTAGTTTCGTTCCAAAGCCCTTCCCGCTCCTCCCCCTTGATGCTGGGGATGTCCAGAACAGTCCCGGGGTGGATCAGATTAGGGTTGCCGGGATCGGAGAGCTTTGACCTGTTGGCGTCGTAAAGCCGGGGCCAGAACAGGCTGTCCCCGTAAGCCCAATTTCTGCCGGCAATATTCCAGAAACAGTCCCGGGAAACGGACCAGGGGCGGACCTGGTACTGGGCCGGAAGCAGTATGCCGGGCTCATCTTCCACAAAAGCCAGGGCGTCTATGGCCTGGCGGGCGGAGACGATGGCGGCATCCCAGCTTTCCGCGTCAAAGTAAGAAACCGCGTTGTCCCGGGATGCCGCCGCTACGGCGAATTCCCTGGGGTAGCGCCGATCCGCCCTGACGCCGAGCGCCCAGTTGATCCGCTGCTCGGCGGCCGTGATGGCATCGCCGGCTTCGGCGATTTTAAGCTGCAGGGCGATGTATTCGTCCGAAAGCCGGGCGTTTTCCTGCGCTTTTTCCGCGTATTCGCGGGCCAGATCAAAATCGCCGTAATCGTAGGTTTCCTGGGCCAGCCTGGTCAGCCGGACGCTTTCCCGGTAATATTCATTATTGAGAAAATTCCTGGGGCCCCGCTGCACCCTTGAAGAAAAAGCCGAGGCCTGAAGCGTATCGCGGCCGGCCCCGGAAGATGCAGCTCCGGCCGCCCGGCGGCCGGCCGGAAAACCGTCGGCCATAGGCCGGGCAACAAGATCAGGGACGGCCAAAAACACCCACAACAGCGCAAGGGGCAAAGCGAATATATATTTCCGGTTCATAAGTTTCTCCTCCTATAACCCTTCGGCATTCCGGGCGGTATCCCCGCTCGCGGCGGTAGACGCTTCCGCCCTTCTTATAGCATCTTCCGCAAGAAGCCGCTTTTGCTCGGCCGCCGCCCCGGCTTCCGCAAAGGCAAATTCGGCCTGAAAATACAGCCTGGAAGCTTCGATGTACTGCTCGCCCTGGAAAGTCTTTTCCGCTGAATCAAAGATCCCCTGGGCCGTGGCAAAATCATCCCTGACCGCTACATTGGCCTTCTTTTCGACGGCGAAACGCCGTTCGCCGTCCGCCGCGGCCCGGCGTTCCGAGGCGTAGGTCTTCATCCCCGCGCCGAGAATAACCGTATACCGGACAAGGCACTCTTCGGCGGCGTCCAGGGCCGTGTCAAGATCGCCGCCGTCATAGGCGTCAATCGCCGCGACGGCCCGATCGTCGGTACGGGCGAAATTTTCAGGGTCGTAGCGTTCAAAATTGTAGTACTCTATCTGTTCACGGGTATAATACGCCCGGGTCCCGATAGCCAGGGCTTTGTACCTGTTTATAGCCAGAAAAACAGCGGAGGCTGCGCCGTAATAATCCTTTTCCTCTTCGTAAAGTTTCCGGGCATTTTCGGTATCATCTTCCGCGGACTGGAACCTTTCCGGGGTCAAATCCGGAGCCCCCTCCCGGGAAGCGGCGTCCCGCGCCGCGACAAGCTCCCTGGTCCTGTCCTCGGCATAAAGGGGGAGGGAATCCGCGAAGATCTTCTCGAAGGCTTCCGTAACCTGGGTATAGCGGGTTATCGCCTCCTCTATTTGCCCAGGCGTATCGGTTTGCGTTTCCGCGTTGGCCGAAACATAGGCGGCTTCCGCGGCATCTGCTTCGGGCCTGAAGTAAACCGGCCCGTCAAATGCATAAGCGCCGTTCCTTGCCGCTTCCAGCCGGGCAAGAAGATCGTTCAGGGAAGACATCAGCGCTTCCCGGGGATCGGGCTGCGCGGGCGGTTCAGGAACAGGTTCAGGCGCGGGAGGAGGGGGGCTTTCCGGCGCGGGGGCAGGCGCGGGAGCCGGAACTGGAGCCGGGGCGGCGGGTTCCTCCGGGGGAGGGCTGCTCGAGCAGGCCGCGGCCGCCAGAATCAGGATCACTCCTAAAGGCAACAGCCGGGATCGTATAAATTTCATAAAAATCTCCTTTTCCAATCTATAATTTCTATCAAATTAAAGCAAATCAGCAGATAAACCCATTATATATATACTAAACTATACCTGGTACTTTTTCAAACTAAAAAAAACTTCCCGTACCGGGAAGTTACATTATCTCTATAGATTTAGGAGTTATATATGCCGGACATTACTTTTGACATTTTAAAAGCCTACGGCGTCATTTCGGAAGAAAAGGGCGGCTGGAAAAAGGAACTGAACCTGGTATCCTGGAACGGCAGGAATCCCAAGCTGGATATCCGCGACTGGTCCCCGGAACACGACAAAATGGGAAAGGGCGTAACCTTTACCCGCGAGGAAGCGGAAAAACTGGCGGAAATGCTTAAAGCCGCCCTGGACGGCCCTGCGGACTGACCATGGCCCGCGGAATCCAAAGGAATTTAACCGCTAAGCGCGGCGGGCTTTGGCCCGAAACTCTGCAAACAGAATAGGGGCCGGGCCGGAATTTTCGCAAAAAAACCCGGCGCCTGCTGTGCAGACGCCGGGCCGCTTTTCTTGTTTTGCCTAGCAGTTTGTTGCGCTTCAGCGCAAAATCGTATAAAAATTCACAAAAGTGAATTTTTATACCATGCAAACTGCCAAAGCAGCCCGATAATCGGGATTTTTTGCATGACTATGCAAAAAATCCACCAGTGCAACAGGCTGCTAGGCTTACCGGATTAGTAATCCATCCCGCCCATTCCGCCGCCGCCGGGCATGGGGGGCGGGTC
>JAIRYB010000140.1 GCA_031267955.1 Spirochaetaceae bacterium
TTCCTTGATGAGCTTGCGGGTACGGCCCAGCTCGACGGTCATCTCCATGAAAACGTCCATGATAAGGCCGATATTGGCCTGCTCCTGGGCTGTAGCCGAGGGGGACATCAGGCTGGGGAACTGGACCGACTGCACATTCGACGGCATTCCAAGCATACTGCCCATGGGGGAAGACGCGCCCATGCCTCCCATAGAGGAGCCGCCGCCAATGCCCGGGCCCGGCGACGCTTTCGGGGCGCCGCCGCCGGAAAGGGCCTGGGCTATGCTGCCCGCCGGCCTTTCGCCGAATACTTCCCAAAGCTCGCGGGACACGCCGTCCCCCAGATTGAGCTTGTAGGCGGCCGCGAGGAAATTGCCGCCGGGCAGCGCGGCGGTCGCCTTGGGTACCTTGACCGCTTCCGGCGGGCTTGACGCGATGGATTTGTTGCCGGTCTTGTTGGTCAGGTCCGTGATCTGGCTGCCCACAATCTGGGAAACCATCTCGCCTATCACCGACATAGCCATATCGTCCAGCTCGATGTTCTCTTCCTTGTTCATCAGGGCGGCGGCGGCCTTGGCGGTATCCTCGCCCATAAGGAATATATGCTCGCCCGGAAAGCCGGAGGTATAATCCGCCTTGACGGACGTCACCGTATCGGGCAGGACGCCAAGGAAACTGTCCCGGCTCTCCCAGGAGACATCGGGCCCCGTTACGGAGACCTGGGCCCCGGTCATGGAGGAAAGATTGCCGGCTATGCCGCCGGTAGTGCCGGAAAGGAAATTCTGCACAGCCTTGCGGTCATCTTCGGAACCGCCCGTGGCCCCCCTGCCGCCGCCAAGGCTTGAGGAATCTACGCCCGCCAACAGTGCGTCTATTTCATCCTGCGAAAGAGCGCCATCGCTCATAATAAGTCCTCCCCTTCGTTCGCAAGCTCATCAAATTCATTCTGCTCAAGCTCCACGGTTTTTTTGACTATCTGAACTGCCACTTTTTTGCCCATTACGCCGGGCCGGCACAGGTACTTTCTCTTGTTTCCGATGTTGAGTGAGAAAGGATCCCCCACTTTTACATTGTAAAGCCTTACCACATCCCCGGCCCTCAGGGAAAGCACGTCCCGGATAGGGACCTGGATCTTCCCGATTTCGGCCACTACACTTACATCGACGGTTGCCAGTTTTTCCTTGAGGATATTCAGGTTTTCCGTAGTGGTCCCCCGGCGTACCGAGGAATACCAGAACTGGGCCGACAGCTTGCCTATGATGGGTTCTATTGTAAGGTACGGGATGCAGAAATTCATCATCCCCTCCACATCGCCGACCTTGGTTTCCAGGGTAACGAGGACCACCATCTCCGTAGGCGGCACGATCTGGGCGAACTGGGGATTCGTATCGATCTGGCCGAGCCGGGGCCGGAGATCTATTACCTGGGCCCAGGCTTCCCGCATATTGCTCAGAATACGGACGATGATCCCTTCCATAACCGACTGTTCGATATCGGTAAGCTCATGCTGGCTCTTGGTCCCCTCCCCGGTGCCGCCGAAAAGCCGGTCAATAATGGAAAAGGTAATCGCCGGGTCGATTTCCAGAATCGCGTTCCCCTTGAGGGGGTCCATATTGATGATGGCCAGCGTGGTGGGCGTCGGGATGGACCGGATAAATTCCTCGTAGGTCAGCTGGTCCACCGACGCGACATGTACATGGACCATGCTGCGGAGATTCGCCGACAGGGCGGTTGTAGTCAGGCGGGCGAAAGTCTCGTGTATGCTCGCGACGGTCCTGATCTGTTCCTTGGAGAATTTGTCGGGCCGCTTGAAATCGTATATCTTGATCTTCCGGGTGTCGGCAGCGGGCTTAAAGTCCACAGTGTCCGTGTCCCCGGCGTTTATCGCGGTGAGTAGCTGGTCTATCTCCTCCTGGGACAGAATTTCAGTCAACCCAGTCTCCTTGCCCTACAAAATATGCGCTTTCCGCAAAACCAAAACCGTGAACAAAAAACGCAAGGCCCCCGCTTACATCTCTATCACATCAAGCTGCCGGAACAAAATGATCTTCACGGTGGAAGAATCCAGGATTCTGGTGTTTATCGCCTCCAGAATCTCCTGCTTGAGCCGGGCCTCGTTCTCGGGCTGCAACTCGGCGGCGTACTTGCCGCTGAAAAAACTCCGCACAAAATCCTGAAGCTCGTACAGGCGGCCGGTTAATTCGGCCTGGGCGTTTTTATCGTTCACATCATACCCGATAACCATGTCCACAACAACCGAATAGGGGGTAGTATCCTTGGTCCGGGTACGGACCGAATTGATGGAAGAAAATATCTGGTACTGCGGGCGGGCCCCCACATAAGGCGAAGCGGGCTCCGCTACCGAAGTCTGGCCCTTCCCCCCCTTGCTGAGGATGTTATACGTAAAAACAGACACGGTAACAATAAAGACCAGAGCGCCAAGGCCTATTGCGACAAATTTGAGCAAATTCGGCAATAGCGCGGCTAAACCGGACACCTTTTTTTTGGACGAAGCCCCTAAATCCTCTCCGCCTTCCTCGCCGATATCAATATCGTCAGCGTCACCCATAGCCATACCTCCGCTCCGCGGGGAAAAACCCGATTATATGGACGATTAGCATAAAATCGGGCGATCCTCCCACTATCTAATGTATATCAAATTTACCCAAGTGTAAATAACTGCCCAAATTCGGCCTTTTGGCCGCCGGTTTCCAGGCCGAAACGCCCCGGAAACGCGAAAAACCGGGAATAACGCCGGATTCGCGCCTTCCCTTATTTAATCATCGGCGAAATAAAATTAAACATTACGGCCTTTGCCGTTCAGCAGGTTTTTCTGGCTTTCAAGCATATCCCGGGCCAGGCGCAGCAGGGCTTGCTGCGTTTCCGGCATAAGGCCCCGGTAAATCCCGAAAAATTCCTTTTCATAGGGGGAGGCGTCAAACATTTCCCCTTCCCCGGTCCGCAGCCAGGAATCGTTTACGTTAAATACCATACAGACAAGTTTGATATTCTGTTCAGTAAGGGCATTCTTCCCTAATTCGACCATTGAAAGGGCGGTACTTTTTATTCCCAGCCGTCCCGCGAATTCGCTCTGGCTTAATTTGAGGGTTTTACGGATTGCCCGTATTCGGTTTTTCATCATGTTCCTTAACAACTATGCAGCCGGGCGGCTAAAGCTTCTGACTTAATAGTTACGTTCCTTATCTATAAAAGTATAGTATCGTCTCCAAAAAAAGAAGACAGACTTGATATTTCCCAAGCCGGCCTATTGACAAACTCCATTAAATGATTATATTATTACTTTTAATGGAGTTTGATATGGATGGGGAAACCCGCCTAGCCGCTATTTTTAACGCATTGTCCCCCGAAAATCAGGCCCATCTACTCACGTATGCGCGGCTTTCCCGCATTGCCGAAAACGCGGTCAAAAAAATGATGGCGGCCGGGCCGGATCACGACGCGGCAGGAAGGCAGGAAGGAAAATCCGCACATACAACATTTTCTTTTT
>JAIRYB010000104.1 GCA_031267955.1 Spirochaetaceae bacterium
TCCGGCGGCAGGGGCTCGCCGTGCGTGACATTGCAAAAACTACAGTTCCGCGTACAGTTTCTCCCCAGGATCAGAAAGGTGGCGGTTTTGCGGGCGAAGCATTCCATATAGTTCGGGCACATCGCCTCCCTGCACACCGTATTGAGCGAGAGATCCTTTAGTATCCTTTCAACAAAATCCTGGTTGGGATCAACAATATGCTTTTTTTTAAGCCAGGCCGGCTTGGCCTGTATCTGCGCGCTCATCAACAATACCTTTAATCATGATATACACCGCGGGAAAAATAATCCAGTACCGTATTGCTTCAAAAGTGATATAACCTGAAAGGGCATCCGGTCAATGTTAAAATACGGGTCTTGATTCGGAATTTGGTGCCGCCTTGGGGCAAGAGTCCCCTCCGGGGGAAGCCGCGCGTCAGTCGAATGCGCAGGAGAGCAGCTCTTCCAGCGTAACTGTACCCAGATACGGCGCAAGATCGGCAGAGGCAAGGGAATCTCTTACAGCGCCGGCGCGGTAAGGCAGGCCTTCGATCTTCTCCTCAAGTTCGCGTATGGGCAAAAGCGCCAGGAAGTCCCCGCTTAGCGCGCAGTTTTTTATAAGGCCCCGCTCGGCGTATAAGCGTACTTCCACTTTCCCGCCGGGAAAGCGCCTGCTGTTGCTGTAGGAAAAGCGCGGCTCCGAACCTATGTTCCACTCGCTGTTCGCGTATTTTTGCAGACGGATCCCGTGTATCTTTTTAATGTCTTCTTCTGTAAGCTCGTATTCTTTAAGGTTCATATCTTCGAAAAAACTCGCCTTGAGCATATCCTTGAATTCGCCCGTTGTGCGGGACACGGGCATATATTCCGAAATATTCGTAACATGGCTGCGCATGGAGGCCAGCGCCTTGGATACTATCTTGCCCGGGTCCGCGCGAAGCACTGTTGTAAGCCGGTCCAGGTCCGTGTCGAATAAAAGCGAGCAATGGCTCACCAATACCCCGTTCCTGATGTACTGCGCCATGCCGGATACTTTTTTGCCTTCGACAAATATGTCGTTACGGCTGTGGGTATACGCCCGGACGCCGAACTTGCCCAGGGCGCTTACCAGCGGGCCCGAGAGCATACCCAGCATCTGTTTCGCGTCGTCCCCTTCCCTGAAGGCGCTGATGGCCGAGATGAGCAGCGTCCCCATATCGGTAAAGATAGTGCCCCCGCCGCTTGAACGGCGTACCAGATGGACGCCCGTCTCTACGGCCCTGGCTATATCGACTTCCGCGTGGGCTATCTGGTTCCTGCCGAGCATCGCGCAGTTCTCGGCCTGCCAGATCATAAAGACCCTGCTGTTTCCCGGAAAGCGGCGGGCAAGGTATTCCTCCGCGGAAAAATGAAAAGCCGCGTCGGTAGATTTTGGTTCGACAAATACCGCTGGTTCCAATACAGTGCCCCCTCCCGCGCGTTATAAGCCTAAATCCCGCTGTACCCTAGCCAGCGCGAGATATAGTCCGCGCAGTTGATGATCCCCGCGGCGTTCGCGGCGGCGAGAAACAAAAATACTGCCGAAAGGATCAACGGCAGAGGGGCGGCCGGGCTTTTCTTTTTCGCGAAACTTGCGGCAAGGGGCAGCGCGGCGAAGATGAGGAAGACGAGGGCCGGGATAAACCTTACGCCCGGGGAGCCGCTTTGGACCCAGAGGGAAAGGCGGTAAGCGCTCATCTGGAAAAAGCTGTTCAAGAGGAAAAAGCGCCCAAGGGCTATCAGTAATCCTGTTACAATAAGGAACACGCCGCTTATTACTTTTATGAAGGGCAGTATTCGCCTTGCCTTGCGGGCCTGATCCATCAGGGCGTTCCAGAAAAAAGCGGCGACGAGGAAGGGGACGCCAAGCCCTGCCGAATACACTGCGAGGTAAAGCGCGGACAGGGCCAGTTTGCCGCTCTGGCCCGCCATGAGCAGTATGCTTCCCAGGAAGGCCCCCACGCAGGGAGTCCACCCCGCGCCGAAAGCGAGGCCGGCGATAAACGGGCCGGTAAAACCCCGGGGCCGCCTTGAGGGGTGCAGGAACGAATCTTCTTTTACCGCGAGAATTGAATGTTCGGGCGTACAGGTTTCGCAGGAGGCGCTTTTATCGTCGTATTTTAAAAAGGGGATAAAGTTAAAGAGGATATTCAGGCCAAGGGTTATTATCAGGGCGCCCGAGACGATGTTTAGTACCCTGCCGGCGCCTCCGAGAAACACGATGAATCCGTATATAATAACGCTTAGTAGCACGAAGACAGCGCTGAAACCAAGTACAAAAAACAGCGTTGAGACAAGCGCTTTTAACTGCCGCCTGGAGAACAGTTTCCCTGCCGCCCCGTCTTCTTCGCCGTCTTCCCCGGCGCCGTTGCTCCTTGTGCCGCTGATAAAAACAAGGTACCCTGACAAAAGCGGGAGCACGCAGGGCGACGCAAAGGAGAGCAACCCGGCCGCGAAAGCCGTAAATACGGAAACATTAGTTTCCATGCTTGAGCAGCTCCTCGAACGCCGCAATGATGGCGGGCGTGTTCCAGTTACGGCCCCCCGCCGTATAGAGGATTATCTTCCCGTCCCGGTCTATGATAAAGGTAGCGGGTATCGCCTGGATTCCGTAGTTGCTGCCGACGCGGCCGTTCGAGTCAAGGGCGGCGGGAAAGCTCAGGTTGTTGTCCGAAAGAAAAGCCGAAACGGTTTTGCTGTTTTCCATAAGGTCCACCGCCAGAAGCTCCAGGCCCTGGCCGTGGAAACGCCGGTAGAGAATCTCCATGGAGGGCATCTCCGCCCGGCAGGGCGGGCACCAGGTGGCCCAGAAATTCAGGAAGACAACCTTGCCCTTGAGATCGCCCAGGGTGGCCGTCCTGCCGTCGGCCCCGCCGCCGGCAAGTTTTAGCGAAAAATCGATTACCGGCCGTTTTTCCCTTGCCAGGGGCAGGCCCGCCCTGCTGAATGCCTGCCTGACATTTTCGCCAAGGTCCATGGGGTCGGACGCAGCCGCGGACAGTACCAGGAACGCAAACACCGCCAGCGCGGTAAGCCTTTTAAGTAAAGGGGGTATTCTTTCCATGTATCTATTTTACGGGAATTCGAAGAATTCATCAAGTTCGGTTTGGGTGCGGGGGGTAGGCCGAGACCGGGGCCCGGCCGTAGGTGGGCCGGACGGCGGCCTTCCGCGTGCGGGACCCGCCATACGGTAACAGGCCCCCCGTATATATTTATTGCAAATGTAAAGGCACAGGTTTATATGTTTTACAATTGACAATTACCCTATGATCAAGTAGAATAATATGGATGATGTCCACTTTAAGGAGGCATTTTGGATGAAGTTTTCCAGGGAACTATACGCGGACCTGTACCTGAAGATGGTCCTGACCCGGAATTTTGAGGAAACCGCCGCCCGGCTGTTTGTTGAAGGCAAGGTCCACGGTACCGCCCATTTCTGCATCGGGGAGGAGGCTACCGGGGTGGGGGTATGTACCGCCCTTGAAAAAGAAGACATGATAAGCCAGACCCACCGGGGGCATAACCAGGCTATTGGCAAGGGTATGGATATTAAGCGGATGATGGCGGAATTTTTGGGAAAGGCGGAGGGCTACTGCAAGGGGAAGGGGGGCTGCATGCATATCGCGGATTTTTCCGTGGGCAGCCTGGGGGCCAACGGCGTGGTTGCCGGGGGTATCCCTGTGTCGCTCGGGGCCGCGCTTTCCCAAAAGTACTTTAAGCGGGACAATATTACCGTCAGTTTTTTCGGCGACGGCGCGACCAACGAGGGGGCTTTTCATGAATCCCTGAACCTTGCCTCGGTGTGGGGGCTGCCGGTCCTGTTTGTCTGTACCAATAACCTGTACGGTATGTCCACCCATATCAACAGATCCATGCACATTACCGATATCGCGTCCCGCGCGGTTTCCTACGGCATAAAGGGGATCACGGTGGACGGCAACGACGTGCTGGCGGTTTACCGGGAGACCCGCGAGGCCCGGGAGTACGTGCTTAAAAACGGGCCGATGTTTATGGTGCTCGACACCTACCGCTGGATGGGCCATTCCAAAAGCGATTCCCAGGTTTACCGGACCAAAGAGGAGGTAAACGAATGGAAGCTGAAATGCCCCATTAAACGTTACCGGGAATACCTTTTGAAAGAGAATATCTTTACCGGGGCGGAAATTGAAGGATTCGACAGGCGGGCCCGGGAGGATGTGGCTGCCGCGGTGGCCTTTGCGGAGGAAAGCCCGGAACTTGGCATTGAGCGTATTCTTGACGATGTTTACGCCGAGGGGGACATGAGGACCCAGGGGTACAAAAACGGGTTCGTCCTGTAATTTCCTGTAATTTGGCGGTAAGGAGTGTATATGCGTGAAATTACCTACGCCGAGGCCCTGAGGGAGGCCATGAGCGAAGAGATGCGTAAGGATAACAGGATTATCTTTATGGGCGAGGATATAGGGGTATACGGGGGGGCCTTCGGGGTTTCCCGCGGGATGGTGGAAGAATTCGGGGAGGAGCGGGTCCGGGACACCCCTATCTCGGAGCTGGCGATTACCGGCTGCGCTGTGGGCGCCGCCATGACCGGGCTTCTCCCCATAGTGGAGATCATGTTCAGCGACTTTATCACCCTGGCAATGGAGCCGCTGGCCAACCAGGGCGCCAAGAACCGTTTCCAGTTCGGCGGGCAGGGGTCGGTGCCGATGGTTCTCAGGACGCCGGGCGGTTCGGGGACCGGTGCGGCGGAACAGCACAGCCAGAGCCTGGAAGCCTGGGTGTGTCATGTGCCGGGCCTTAAGGTGGTGGTTCCCTCTACCCCCTACGACGCCAAGGGCCTTTTGAAATCAGCCATATACGATCCCAACCCGGTGGTCTTTTTTGAGCAGAAGCTGCTCTACCGGACCAAGGGGCCGGTCCCCGAACCGGGCGATGAATACACTGTTCCCCTGGGCAAGGCCGATATCAAGCGCGAGGGCGGGGACCTGACGCTTATTACCTACGGCAGGATGGTTCCCCGCTGCCTCAAAGTGGCGGAGGAAATGGCGGGAAAGGGGGTGGACACGGAGCTGATCGACATCAGGACCCTGGTCCCCCTGGACAGGGAAACCCTTATCGCCTCGGCAAAGAAGACCGGCAAGGTCCTTATTGTCCACGAAGCCTGCCGGACCGGCGGCTTCGGCGGGGAAATCGCCGCGGTTATCGCCGACAGCGAGGCCTTTTTCTACCTTGATGCCCCTATCAGGCGGCTTGGGGGGCTGGATGTCCCCATCCCCTACAATCCCCGCCTTGAGGCCCAGGTGGTCCCCACGGAAGAAAAGATCGGCGAGGCGATAGAATCGCTGCTCTGAATTAAGGAGGAAAATATGGCCAACTCGATTATCATGCCCAAGACGGGCATGGCGATGGAAGAAGGGGTTATTGTAGAATGGCTGGTAAAGGAAGGCGACAGGGTTCAGAAAGGCGATGTTGTAGCGGTTATCGAGACCGATAAAACCACTATGGATCTGGAATCCGATTATGACGGGGTTATCCTGGCCGTGATGGGAAAGGCCGGGGAAACTGTCCCGGTAACCAGGCCTATCGCCTGGGTGGGGGAGCCCGGCGAGCCTGTCCCGAAAGCCCGGGAGGAGGCGGGCGCGCCCCCGGCCGTCCGCGCGGAAGCGCCGCCCCCGGCCCGGGAGGAGGCCCCCCGCTCCGGAACGGGCGGCGGGATCAGGGCCACCCCTGCGGCCCGGAAAGCCGCCCGGGACAGGGGCATAGATCTGGGTTCACTCAAAGCCGGGGGCAAATACGGCGAGGTACGCCTTGCCGACATGGAAGTTTGTTGCGCCAAAGCCACCCCCCTGGCCCGGCGCATGGCGGAGGACAGGGGCCTTTCCCTGGAAGGGCTCAGGGGTTCCGGCCACGCGGGCAAGGTTTTCAGCGCGGACCTCCCCGCCCCGGAGCGGGAACGCGGGGCCAGGCCGGATGTCCGGGTCCCGCTGACCGGCATACAGCGGGTTACCGGCCGGCGTATGCTGGAAAGCAGGCAGACTATTCCCGATGTTACCGAGCATACCCGGGCCGATGTTACCCGTATGCTGGAGCTCAGGAAAGAACTGAACGAACAGCCGGGGCTGCGCATTACCGTAAACGATTTTGCGCTGGCGGCGGCGGCCAGGGCCCTGGAAATCAATCCCCGCATGAATTCCGTGCTGGACGGCAACGATCTTGTCTGCCGGGGCAGCGTGAATCTGGGCGTGGCGGTGGCTACCGAACGGGGCCTCCTGGTCCCGGTGATCCGCGACGCCCAGGGCCTGGGTTTGCGGCAAATTTCCGCAAAGGCTGCGGAACTGGCCGCCAGGGCCCGGGAGGGGAAACTTTCGGCCGATGAAATGGGCGGAGGCACCTTTACGGTGTCCAACGTAGGCATGTACGGGATCACGCTTTTTACTCCTATCATCAACCCGCCTGAAGCCGCGATTCTGGGAGTTTGCGCCATAGAGGACGAGCTTAGGCTTGCCGGGGACAAGGTGCTAAACCGGAAGCTCATGGGGCTTTCCCTGAGTTTCGACCACAGGATTGCGGACGGCGCGGTTTCCGCTCTTTTTCTTAAAACCATAAAGGACCTTCTGGAATCGCCCCTGCTGATTTTGGCTTAACTACCGCGGCCGGATCCCGGAGCGCCTCATTTTAAAATAGCCTGGTCTTTCCATATAAGAACTCTGTGAACTCTGTTTGGATTCTGCCGGACTAGCAGTTTGTAAAGTTTTGCCGTAAAATTACCGCAATTGTTCCGGTAATTTGGAGAGAAAAATGGGTGCAAAAGAATACGACGTGCTTGTTATCGGCGGGGGGCCTGCGGGTTATATGGCGGCCATTAAGGCCGCCCGCCTGGGCGCCAGAACGGCACTGGCCGAAAAAGACGAACTGGGGGGGACCTGCCTGAACAGGGGCTGTATCCCCGCCAAAACCCTGTTGAAAACAGCCGAACTGATCCACGAGATCGCCGGGGCGGCCGGGCGGGGTATTACCATAGCCGATCCCCGTGTTTCCGTGGACATGCCTGCGGTAATAAAAGGGAAAAACCGCGTTGTCAAAAGACTGACGTCCGGAGTGGCCTCCCTCCTCGCATCCAACGGGGTGGAACTGCTCAGGGGCGAGGGCCGCCTCCTTGCCCCCGGCAGGATCGCCGTGGCCGGCCTGGGGGAAGCCGTTGCGAAAAAGCTGATCCTCGCCGGCGGGTCCCAGGCCGCGAAGCTTCCGATTCCGGGGCTTGAACTTCCGGGGGTATTGACCAGTACGGATATCCTCGATATAGAAGAAACGCCTCCCCGCCTGGCTATTATCGGCGGCGGGGTTATCGGCGTGGAAATGGCCATGATCTTCCAGTCCTTCGGCAGCAAGGTCAGCATCGTCGAGGCGCTTCCCCGGATACTGCCCTTTATGGACGCCGAGGCGGCGGCTTTGATTCACAAGACCCTGCAATCCCGGGGGGCGGAGATATACACCGGGACCGGCCTTTCCAGGATCGAACAAAAGGGCGGCGGTTTAAGCCTGGTCCTGACCGACGGGAAGTCCTTGCCGGCCAACAAGGCGCTCGTGTCCATAGGCCGTACCGGGGATCTTTCCTGCCTGGGGGATCTTGCGGTGAGGACGGAAAAGGGCAAGGTCCTGGTCGACGACTGTATGGAAACATCTGTCCCGGGAATTTTCGCCCCGGGGGATATAAACGGGAAAAAAATGCTGGCCCACGCCGCCTTTAAGATGGCGGAAATCGCGGCGGAGAACGCCGTGGCGCCGGACAGGCAGGGCATGAAAAAGGCGGATCTGCGTTTTGTGCCGTCGGTAGTGTACAGTTTTCCGGAAGCCGCCGCCGTGGGCCTTACCCAGGAGGAGGCCGAAAGGGAGGGCCCTGTATTGGCGGGCAAATTCCCCCTGGCGGCTAACGGCAGGGCCCTTGCCGCCGGGGACGCCGGGGGTTTTGTCAAGGTTTTGGCGGATAAAAAATACGGCGCCATTTTGGGCGTACACATCGTCGGACCCGGGGCAGCGGAAATTATCAATGAGGCCGCGGCCCTAATGTCCATGGAGATTACCGTCCACGAGCTGGCGGGGATCGTCCACGGGCATCCGACGGTTTCCGAGGCCCTCATGGAAGCTGCGGCTGACTGCCTGGGCCAATGCCTGCATCTTCCCCCGAAAAAGAGGGCAGAATGAACAAATCCTTCGATTTTATGGCCGCGGTAGCCAGAAATTACTATGTAGATTCCATGTCCCAGTCGGAAATCGCCAAGAAGTACAACCTTTCCCGCCCTACAATCGCGAATGTCCTCAAGGAATGCCGGGAAAAAGGCATCGTGGAAATACGGATCAACGACAGTTCCCCCTTTTCTTCTCCCGCAGGGCAGCGCTTAATGGGGCTCTACAAAGCCCGTACCATCTGCGTCGTCCCCAATGAGACGGATTACCCCCTGACCTTATACCAAACCTGCCTGCAGGCCGCGCGTTTTCTTTCAACCATGTTCGTGGACCGAATCCGCATCGGCATATCGTGGGGGATGGCTCTCTACCACACTATCCGCCAGCTTCCCAAATCCGGTATCGTGGACGGCGAGGTGGTGCCGCTCATGGGCGGGCTTGGGGCCTCGGCGCTTTTTTACGACGGGTCCGAACTGGCCCGGATTCTTGCGGACAAACTCAACGGCCGCAGCTTTCCCTTCCTCTCGCCGCTGCTGGTTAAAACCATCGAATTAAAGCAGCAGCTTCTTTCCGAGCCGGGCATACGCGAAACCGTGGAAAAAACCAAAAACCTCGATATAGCCCTGGTCGGTATAAGCTCGGACCAGCCGGAGGACAG
>JAIRYB010000168.1 GCA_031267955.1 Spirochaetaceae bacterium
CTGCGCCTGCGGGGAACCGGCGCCCGCATGAATTTTACCAACGGCAGATTCTACGTGCATTGCCCGGCAGATTCCGGGCCTGTAGTAGAAAAAGTACTCGAACGGATCATGGGGATATCCGGGTGGGCGAAAACCGTCGTCGCGCCCAAAACGCCCGGCGCGGTAATGGCCGCCTGCGCGGAAGCCGCCCTGGAATGCCGGGAACAGGGGGCAAAGACTTTCAAGATCGAAGCCCGCAGGACCGACAAGGGTTTTCCGCTTGATTCGTACCAATTACGGAGCCAGGGAGGGCAGGCCATACTGGAACAGGTTCCCGGCCTTAAAGTTGACGTGCATAAACCGGATGCCGTCATTGCCGTTGAGATTCGGGAAAAGGCGTACGTTTACGGGATGGCAAAGAGGGGAAGGCGCGGGCTGCCTTCGGGAACCGCCGGGCGGGGCCTCCTCCTCCTCTCCGGGGGTATCGATTCCCCTGTCGCCGGGTATTTAATGATCGGGCGGGGCATGGGCCTTGACGCGGTTTATTTCCACGCCTGGCCTTACACTTCGGACGAAGCCCGTCAAAAGGTAGTAAAACTGTCGGAAATTGTCGGTTCGTACGGGATGGGGGTAAGGCTCCACACCATAAACTTTACCGAAGTACAGACGCGGATAAAGGAACGGTCGCCCGAAGCCTGGAAAACAGTGTTGCTCAGAATGGCAATGATGGAATGCGCAGAAAAACTGGCAAGGATGAAACGCCTGAAGTGCCTTATCAGCGGGGAGAGCCTTTCCCAAGTGGCAAGCCAGACTATCGAGAACATCGCCTGTACCGGGAGCAGGATCAGCATTCCCGTGCTGCGGCCCCTCATCGGGATGGACAAGGAAGAGATTATCCGTATCGCGGAAAAAATCGGCACCTACGAAACTTCCATTCTTCCTTACGAGGACTGATGCGTTCTTTTCAGCCCGCCCCACCCCGTCCTGCGCGGCGATGTAAGGGAAGCCGGCGATCTCTACGAAAAACAGGAACTTTCCCCGCTCATCGGCGAAGCCCTGGAAAACCGCGCTACGGAAAAATGCGCCTATCCCTGACTGAGGGAAATATCCAAACACAATTGTAATGAGCCTCCGCGAGCAGAGCGCGAACCGGAGCTTCGACGGGGTAATAACGATTTTTTAATTCGGGCGCATCCGGTACAAGCGCCGGCGCGGCCTCCTTCCGGGCTATTCGACAGGCGGGAAATAACCGGTACGGTCCCTGCCCGAACGGTTCATCAGGTATGCCTCCGCCTCTATGGGAAGGTAGGCGCGGCCGAAATCCGTGGGAAGCATGGAACGGTAATTGAAGATATAGGAACCGGAAGGTGCAAGCGCCAGTTCGTTCAGTACAGGGGCTATCCCCTCGTTCCGGTAGAGAGGCATCGCCGCGCCGCCCGACTGGCTGCAGAGGTACTGAATATCCGCTCCGGCCCCGCCCGGCCCGACTATGACCGCATAGAAAACTATGCCGTTATTGGCCAGGTACGCGGCAAGCTCGGAAAGGCCGTATTGGTCAAAGGCCAGTTCGCCGAGCTGCCCCGTGCCGACATAGACCACGGCCCTTTTTTTCGCGCCGGAAAGCAGGCCGGTCGCGGCAAGGCGGAGGCCCAAATCAAAGCGCCATCTGGCGGTATAAGAGGCCGGGATTCCCCGGGCAGCGGCGGCAAGGGAAGACGCGGAGACAGGCAGGGGATTCCCGGACGCGTCCAGCCCGGAGAGCCTTTCCGCGAAGGGCTGTTCCCCGGCGGAGACAAGCGAAACCAGGCGGCTTTCGGACGCGTCGATGTCCCGGACCGCCGCGGCAAAATCGTCCCGAAAGGCCAGGGCGGCGGGAGAGCGCTCCAGAAGAACCGCCAGATCGGTCTGCGCCGAACGGTAGCCCGCGTAGAGGAAGTTCTGTTCCGTTACCGCCCTGCCCTCCTCGCTCAGGAGGAAGTTGCGGGCGTCAAGGCCGACGACAGGCCGCCTCTTGCGGTCCTGAACCTGGATCTCCACTGTTACCAGCGGAAAATTGTCCGAAATAACCCGGTCAATTTGCACAAAGAGCCCCGAAGCCATTTCGTCTATGGGGGTCATGACCAGCACTTCGTCGGAGTTAAAATTCACCGCGAGGATATTGCCGTTACGGTCCGCCTCCGCGCCGATGATCCTGACCCGGGGGCTGCCGGCAAGGCCCAATTCGCTTACCAGGGCGGTATCCGGATCAACCAGGAGTATACGGTTGGTATCCGCGGTAAGGAGCCTCCCGTCAGGGAAAAGCCGGAGGCTTTCAGGCTGCCTTAAACCCTCGACTACTACCGCCCCCAAAAACCGGCCGTTGCGGTCAAAGCTGAAGATCCGGCCGCTGCCCGATTCGGCTACAAAGACCCTCCCGTTTCCCGCGGCAATGCCTGTAGGGGAAAGAAGGCCCGGAAAGGTATCCCCGGAAACGCCCGTTTCGCCGATAGTATTTCTGCCGCCAAAGGACATGATAAAGTCCCCCGAAGGATCGAATTTAACGATCCTGCGGCTGCCGTAATCCACCACATAAAGGTAGCCGTCCTCGTCCAGTGCCAGATTCTGGGGCCCCATCAGCCGGCCCTCCCCCAGCCCCTTGGAACCGATGTAGTAGAGCCACTGCCCGTCGCTGTCCAGCACGCTGATCCTGCCGCCCCGGAATTCCGAAAGGAAGAGCTTCCCGTCTTCCCCGCGCGCCAGATCGTAAGGCCGGTCAAAACCGTTAAGGGGGCCGCGCCGCCTCTGGCGGATAAGGCCGTTCGGATCGATCCTGACGATCTCGTTGCTGCCGTAGGCCACCACCCAGGCCGTCCCGTCTTCCAGGGCCAGCGCCGCTGTCGGCTGCCTCCAGGAAACAACATCGTCGTATCGGCCCAGGTAGCGGCCGGCTTCTACATAGCGGCTGTCCTCGTCAACGCGGGCAAAAGCGGCGCGCCGGTTCCTCACGGTCTCGATACGGCTCCTCAGGACGAGGCTTTCCGGCGCTGTCTCGCCGTAACCCTGTACGGCGGCCTGCCATTGATTCAGGGCGATTTCCTCAAGGCCGGAGCGGTAATAGGAACGGCCAAGCCAGTCGAGAATCAGAGGTTCGGCGGGAAGGTAAAAAAGCGCCCTTTCAAAAGAGCCGATTGCCGCGTTAAAAGAAAAACGGTTATACGCCTGGACGCCCAGACGGAACTCTTCCCTGGCGTACATGGCGCTTTGATCAACGCCCTGCGGCCCGCGGTTCGGCCTGGCCGCGCTTCCCGAAGCGCCCTGCGGCCCGGGTTCCTGCTCCTGGGTTTCCGCGGCAAAGGGCAGTAAAAACAGGGAGAGCATAAGCAGGGCTTTTCCGGCGGCCGTTCTGATTTTCATAAACTTTTCCCGGTCACTACCTTCAGATGGACCCGTATGTCCTCGTTTTGGGGCGCGAGTTCGGCCGCCTTGCGCATCCAGGTACGCGCCTCGACAATATCGCCGTACTGGAAATAGGCCCAGCCCAGAGAATCCAGATAGGCCGGGTTTTGGGGTTTTAAATCCACCGCCCGCTTGCAGAGCCTGAGCGCCCGGATCAGATCGACATTGGTATCGGCCAGGATGAATCCCAGGCCGTTAAGCGCGGTAGTATTGTTCTGATCGATTTCAAGGGCTTTCTCGTAGTACTCTATCGCCTGTTTGTTGTGCTTCTGCACCCAGGCGGCATAGGCCAGGGTGGTGTATATCTGGACGGACACATATCCGTTTTTAAGGAGCTGCCCCAGCTCAAATTCCGCGAGTTTCGCCCGGTTTGTAATTACGTAAATATATGCCAGGGTCAGCCGGCACTGGGCAATTCTAAGGGGGTCTTTGCTGCCGGCGATCACCTGTTCCAGGTAAAGCAGGCCGTCTTCATAATTGCCGAGTTTGGCGTAGCTCAGCCCGGTGAAATAGGCAAGCTCGGTGGTTTCCTCCTGGGTAAATCCTGAAGTACTCACCTTGAGCAGTTCCTGCAGGGCCATATCCCAGCGGCTCAGGTTAAAAAGCCGCTTTCCCTCGCGCAGGCCTTTTTTCGCGGCCTCCAAAGGGGAATCCCGGCGGTCCGCGTCCTGCTGTTTTGCCCTGTCTATTTCCGCCATGGCGTTTCACGCTCCTTCAGGAGATGGGCCGACAGCGGCGAAAGGCGGCGCCGCGGGGCACAGATCTTTGCGGACTACCGGATGGAGGAAGATCGGGCTGACCGAAACATACCCGTCAACAAGCGCCCGGCGATCGGTTCCCGGCGCGTCTTCGGCATCCGCCGGACGGCCTTTTATGGCGCACGCGACGGTCCCGTCCGGTTCCCGGGCAAAAGAAATAAAATCGCCGTGGACCCAGCGGGAAGGATAGGTAATTTTATACCCGCGCGCGCCGCCCGGGATATTGGGCATATTCACATTGAGAAAAATATCGCGTTCCCACATGGCGGCAAATTCGCCAAGATGGGAAACCGCGTAATCAATGGCTTCTTCCCAGTAGAGCGGGGGCACAAACCCGTCCAGGGAATAGGCGACGGAGGGTATGCCGCAGAACGCCCCCTGCCTTGCCGCCGCGGCCGTACCGGAATAAACAATATCCCGGCCGATATTGGCCCCCTTGTTTATTCCCGATACAAGCAAATCAATTTTCGCCGGTACGGCCCCCGCGATTCCAAGTCTGACGCAGTCCGAAGGGGTTCCCGGGCAGGTCCAGGTGTCTTTGGCGACGGGGTTCAGTTCTATACGGGCGGACAGCACCGTAATGGCGCTGGAAACTCCCGAGCGGTTGCCGTCCGGCGCAACCACGTATACCCTGAAGCCCTCTCGGGACCGCAGCGCTTCCGTGAATTGAGAAAAACCGTCCCCGGCGATACCGTCGTCATTTGTAAGCAGAATATTCATTGTTATCCCCCGAGATACCCGATTACGCCGGCAGACAGCCGGTAATGCCGATACGCCGGCGGCAGGCCGATGGCTCTATGCCGGCACCAGCCGCGCCCCTGTGGCGGGCCTTATTTCATAAGTCTGAGGGTGAAAGCCGAATATCCGTTCATAGTCCTCGAAACGCCGGCGGTAATCTTCCAGGGCTTTCTCGCTGCCTATGGTATAGGTACATCCGCCGAACCCCTGGCCGCTCATCCTGGAACCCAAAACCCCTTCGTTTTCCTGGGAACGTTTGACCAGCCAGTCAATCTCCGGACAGGAGACTTCGTACAGATCCCTGAGACTTTCATGAGAATGGAAAAATATTTTAGACAGGACCGCGTAATCCTGCTTTTTCATGGCTTCTTCCGCGTTGTTTACCCGCCTAAGCTCCTGGACAACGTGCATACAGCGCCGCCGTATCTCTTCCGGAAGATCGCCAAGGGATTCCACAAGATCGGAAGTGACAAAACTCCGGAAACTAATTCCCTGCCTCTTCTGGGAAAGCAGTTCCAGCCCTTTCCTGACATCGGCCTGCCGCCTCTTTAATTCATCCTCGACCCCGAACCTGGGGACACGGGAATCCGTCAGCAAAAATTTGTACTTGGCAAACGGGGATTTGAACTTCCGGATCTCCCGCGAAGCCTCGTCCACCACGAAAAAGCTGTCCTTTTTCGCCGCAAGCATGATCTGGTAATCTATATAATCCGTATCTTTCCCAAAAAAAACAAGCTGGGAAGCGTTGAGCCGGGACAAAAGTTCCCGGTCGCTCACGGAGGCTTTCAAAAATCCCCGCAGGGCCACCGCGGCGGCCACCTCTATAGCCGACGACGAGGCAAGCCCTATCTGCTGGGGGATATTCCCGGCAATGGTAAAATTAAGCCCCTTTACAGGATACCCCAATTCGGCAAAAACATGGATGGCTACCTTGACATAATTTGACCAGCGATCCTCCCGCTTGTACTTTAGATTGACCAGGGTCGTCCGTTTCCGCTCCCCTAAATCGGCGGCAAAAAAACGGAGCGAATTGTCCTTTCTGGCGCTTACCGCCACCCGTATATACCTGTCTATTGCGGAAGAAAGCAAAAGGGCGGCCTTTGACTCCCCGTGCTCCCCCAGATAATGAATCCTGCCGGGAGCTTCGGCCATGACAACAACTCCTGGCTCGCCATCGTCTATCTCATATTCTTTCCGATGGATAGGGCCGATGTCCAGCATTCCCGATAAACCTCGCTTAAAATTTGATGGCCGGATTTTCATACCGGACACCGGATTACAAGCATTGTACCGGAAAAATCAATTTTGTTCAATCAAAATATGAGAGTAATCGAAACAAAGTCCCTGAATTTACGCCTTAAAGCGAATCCCAGGGGAGGGCTTAAGCGCGAGAAACGCGGGCGGAACAGGGTTCCGCCGGTTCAGGCGCGGCGTTTTTTCAGGGCGCGTAGGTTCCCGCGCAGGGATTCGGCCAGGCTGAACAGGGCCCTTGCCAAGGGGCGGTAGGCGAAATCCCAGCTTCCGCCCCGGTGGACAATCCTGCCGCCAAAGCCTGTTTTGAACCGGTAAAGCCCGGCCATGGGGTGGGAGGGATCGTTGTCCGGGGGTATGCCGAAAAGATCGTAGCGTTTACAGCCAAAATCCCTGGCGTCCCTAATGGCGGCCCACTGGAGAAGGTAGGGCGCCATAAGATTCCGGCGGCTGTTCGAGGAAGCCCCGTAAAGGTAGACGGCTTCCTCCCCCCGGAACAGCGTGATTATAGCGGCCAGGTTCTCTCCCCCGTGGGCGGCTATGTAGAGCCGTATTTCCACGCCGGCGTCGTCTTTTGCCAGGGCGAACAGGGTTCCGTAGTAATCTTTGCTGTGTATCGCTATGCCGTCGCGTCCGGCGGTTTCTTCCAGCAGCCGGTAAAAAACGCCGAGTTCCTCCTCGCCGCAGCGCCGCACGGCTACGCCTTTTTTTATGGAAAGCCGGATATTGTAGCGGCATTTTTCCTTCATGGCGGCAAGCAGGGCTTCGTCGCTTTGGCCGAGATCGACGAGTACCGTATCCGGCGGCTGGACATCGACGGCGGCGCGGGAAAAGGGCTTCGGTAAAAACAGGGCGCCCTGCCCTTCAGGACTGTGCCAGGGCGGGTCAAAGCGGACGAACGCCGTATTCCGGGGCAGATTCGGGCGCAGTTCCCGCGCGAGCTCGGCCAGCGCCTGGGCGCGTGCGGCGGGGGCCGCCGGATCCGCGGGCAATTCGGGGCCCCACGGCACATAGGCAAAGCCCATGCCCCGGACGAGCGGCCGCGTCAGGACCAGAAGCGGCAGGGCGGGGTTTTCAGCCGGAGCGCCCTGCCATTCGGCGGAAAAGGCGTGGGCCTCCCAGCCGAAACGGGCCTTAAAGCGGCCCCAAAAGGCGGACTGCAGGAAAGACGCCCCCTCGCAGGAATCAAGGCCGGCGCGGCTCAGGTTAAGCAGGAAAGTATTAGTGTACACCGCCGTTTTCTACAAGGAGGGTGCGGACGGGCCTGCCGTCCAGCGTAAGGGCCTTGCCGTCCGAAACAACAACGCGGTCATGAACCTCAAGCGGGACGCTGAAAAAGACATCGGGGGTAATTTCCCCCGGAGGCGCTTCGCCGGCCGCGCCCTCCCCGCTGCCTTCAAGGACAACCCTTGTCCCGGAAGGGGCGTCGCCGGCGTCAAGCACTTCCACGACAAGGGAGCCGTCTTCTTTTTTCGTTTCGGCCGCAAGCAGCATACCCCGGCTTTCCACACCCCGGAGTTTTGCGGGCTTAAGGTTATAGGCAACGATGATCTTCTTGTTGAGAAGCTCGTCTTCCCGGTAATAGGGGACCAGCCCTGAAACAATAACCCGCTCTTCCCCGGCAATATCAAGCGTTTCGATGTAGAGTTTTTCCGCGTTGGGATGCCTTTCGATCTTTACAATTTGAGCCGCGCGCAGGTCCAGAGTCTTGGCGAATGTCGCGGCAACAGCGGCCCCGGCTGCGTTTTTGGCAGCCTCCCTCTCCTTCTGGCTTCCCGAATACCGATCCCTGAGCGTATTGATAAGGTCGTCTTCCAGCCTGGCAAAAAGCACCTCGCTTTTCACCACTTCCGTAAGGCCGGCCCCCAGATCCTCCCAGCCCAGGCCCGGGGCGTTCTTTTGCCCGTAGCCTTTTTTGGCAATGGAAAGGCCAAAGAAAGAGGCGATCCGGTCCGCGGAAGAGGGAAGGTAAGGCTCTATCATCACCGCCAGATCCCGCACCAGGAGGCAGAGGTCGCCGATCAGGGCTTCCGCGGCAGGAGGGTCTTCGGTACGTTTTTTCCAGGGCGCACCGTCCTGGAAAGCCTTGTTCGCAAAAGAAGAAAGCTCGAAGATCAGACGGAAAGCGTCCCGAAGTTCGGCGCGATCCAGTTTTTCGGCAATGTCCTTTTCATAAGCGGCTACCGTCTTCCGGAAAGGCGAGTCCGGGCCTGCCGCGGGGATCTTGCCGTTGTAGTAGCGGGTCACAAAGGAAAGGGTGCGGTTCACCAGGTTTCCCAGATTACCGATGAGCTCGCCGTTTACCTTCTCCTGGAAATCCTTCCAGGTAAAAAGCGCGTCGGCCTTTTCCGGCCTGTTGTAAAAGATGTAGAAGCGCCATACATCCGATGGGATACCCGTTTCCATGGCGTCGGTACCGAAAACGCCGATACCCCTGGTTTTGGAGAATTTGCCGCTTTCGTAGTTCAGGTACTCGGTGCTGGACATGTGGTGGAGCATGGTCCACTTATCGCCGGTCCCCAAAAGGCTTGAGGGGAAGATCACCGTATGAAATGGGATATTGTCCTTGCCGATAAACTGGAAAAGCTCCACATTGGCAGGGTCCTTCCACCAACTGTCCGCAAAACGGCGCCAGCCTTCCTCCCCGTAGAGGTCGTCCCCCAAATTCCCGGTAATCGAAATATAGCCTATGGGCGCGTCGAACCAGACGTAGAAAACTTTTTTTTCGTAGCCCTCCTTCGGTACCGGGATACCCCATTTAAGGTCGCGGGTAATGGCCCGCTCGTGGAGCCCGTCCCGGATCCAGGCCTGGGTCATCCGGACGGCGTTATTCGCCCAGAAACCCCTAACCTGCGCCCCGGCAAGCCAGGCGTCCAGCCTGTCCCTGATCTTGGGCAGATCGATGTAGAGGTGTTTCGTGGATTTAAGGGATGGGGCGGAGCCGCAGCTTGAACATTTGGGCTCTTTCAGTTCCGTGGGGTCCAGGAGCTTGCCGCAGCTTTCGCACTGATCCCCCCGGGCATTTGGATAGCCGCAGTGGGGGCAGACGCCCAGCACATAACGGTCGGCGAGAAAGCGGCCGCATTGGGCGCAATGGAGCTGTTCGACGGTATGTTCGGCGATAAAACCCTGGGCGTCCAGTTTCTTAAAGATACCCTGGGTCACCTCGGTATGTATGGGAGTCGAAGTGCGGCCCCACTTGTCAAAGGCGATATTGAACCAGCGGTAAATATCCGCGTGGATTGCATAATAGCGGTCGCACAATTCGCGGGGGCTAATCCCCTCTTCGGCAGCGCGGGTTTCCGTGGCGGTGCCGTATTCATCGGTACCGCAGACATAGAGCGTGTCGTATCCCCGGAGCCGGCAGAAACGGGCGAACACATCGGCGGAAAGGACCTGGATCAGGTTTCCCAGATGCGGCACGTTATTCACATAGGGCAGCGCGGAAGTAATCAAACGGCGTTTCATGGTGTTTTTATGATAACGGTCAAAGCCGATCCTGGCAAGGGCGCGCGTCCCCTTGCCCGCCGGGGCAGAAGCATTTACTTCCAACGACGAGTCTTTCGTGATCCCTAGGAGTTTGTTGCGCTTTGCGCATAAAATGCATAAAAATTCACGAAAGTAAATTTTTATTCCTTACAAACTCCAAAAGCATGCCCATTAATCGGGATTTTTTGCATGAAGATGCAAAAAATCCACAAGTGCAACAGGCTGCCGGCGCCCCTCCCGTGTTTTTCTTGAAAATTGCATTATTTTGAGGGAATTTTGACGGACTAAAGGGCTAACGCCCTTGTCTGGACCCGCGCGGGGAAGTCTTGAAAAAAGGCCCGAAAAAGGGTATGAAATGGTAATTATGGAGAAAAATATGCTGGTTCTCAAATTTGGCGGTACATCGGTGGGGAGCGTTTCCGCCCTG
>JAIRYB010000193.1 GCA_031267955.1 Spirochaetaceae bacterium
CCTGCCGGGACGCGGCCAGGGCGTCACGCCCGACGCCCAGTTCCTCGGCATGGCTGATCGCCAGCTCCTGGAACACATCGAAAACCGCCGCCAGGGTAAGCCGGTCCGACCGGTCGATGGCGCCGAATCTGACAGCGAATTCTTCCCTCCAAATGTCAATCATGGTGAGTCCAGTATGGTATAAATCGCCTTTTCCGTAAAGCCGCCGCGCCGGAAAATTACCGCCGGTAATTTTAACAGGAAACTGCTGTATGCGTACAAAGATGCAAGTAAGAAACATTCGTGTCCTGCCGCGTTTCCCGCCGGTGTAGACGGAAAACAGATCCCGTAGTAGAGTCGCGTTATGCGTATTTCAATTGCCCAAATCAATTCTACCATCGGGGATTTCAGGGGGAACCTTGACAGGATGCTGCGTTTCGCGGAACGCGCCGTGAAAGAGCAGGCCTCGGACCTGGTGCTGTTTCCTGAACTGGCTGTCTGCGGTTACCCGCCTATGGACCTCCTGGATCAGGATCGTTTTGTGGAACTTAACGCCCTTTCTGTTCATACGCTCCAGCGGGAACTCCCGCGCGAAATTGCCGTAGGCGTGGGTTTTGTGGGCAGAAACCCCTACGCCGGGGGCAAGGCCCTGGTCAACGAATACGGCGTCATTCTGGACGGCAAGCTGGTTTTCGAACAGATCAAGACCCTGTTGCCCACCTACGACGTGTTCGACGAGGCGAGGAATTTCGAGCGGGCTCAATCCTGGTCCGCCTTTGAATACAAGAATGAGCGTATCGGCATCGCTATCTGCGAGGATGTATGGCGGGAAACCGCGACGCCCGGTACCTATTATGTCGATGACCCGGTGCGGGCCCTGCTCAACCAGGGGATCTCGCTGCTCTGCGTGCCTTCGGCTTCGCCGTACTACGCGGGAAAACTACGGGCCAGGAAAGCGCTGGCCGAGCGGATATGCCGGCGGGGGGATCTGCCGATTGTGTATATCAACGCGGTCGGCGCGAACGATTCGATCATTTTTGACGGGCGCTCGTTCATTGTCGCCCCCGCCCTTGGGCGGAAACCGGACTGCCCCGCCGATCCCGAGCCGGTCATGTCCCTCGCGGCGAAGGGCTTCGAGGAGGACCTTGTCGGCTGGGATACTGCTGCCGGGGACATTGCGGACGCCGGAGACGCCGGGCCCGTGTTAAGCGCTGCTGCCGGTACAACGGCGCTGGACGGGGAGGATCCCTTCGGCATCGGCCTTTCCCGCGCCGAGCTTGATATTCTGGAAAACGCCCTGGTTCTGGGCATCCGCGAGTATATGGAAAAATGCGGATTTAGCCGGGCGCACCTGGGGCTTTCGGGCGGCATCGATTCGGCTCTGGTCGCGTACCTGGGAGTCCGCGCCGTTGGGAAGGACAGAATCGCCGCGTTCAGTATGCCCTCCCGCTTTTCCTCGCAGGGGTCGAAGGACGACGCGGCGGAACTGGCGCGCAACCTGGGCTGCTCCTTTTCGGTCCTGCCCATCGAGCCGGTGTTCACCAGTTTCCTGGACACGCTGAAGGATACCTTCGGAGGCCGCCCCTTCGATTTGGCCGAAGAAAATTTGCAGGCCCGCATACGCGGCTCCCTGATGATGGCCTACTCCAACAAATTCGGCTCCATGCTCCTGGCCACAGGAAACAAGAGCGAACTTGCCATGGGTTACTGCACCCTTTACGGCGACATGTGCGGCGCCCTGGCCCCCATCGGCGATCTTTTCAAAACGGAAGTCTTTGCCCTCTGCCGCCGGATCAACGAAAAATCCCAGGCATCAGGAAACGGCAGCGTCATCCCCGAAGCCATACTCGCCAAGCCCCCGTCGGCGGAACTGCGCCCCGACCAGAAAGATCAGGACAGCCTTCCCCCCTACGAGGAACTGGATCAGATACTCAAACTCTACCTGTTCGAAAACCTTTCCGGACAGGAAATCGCCGGTCGCGGCTGGGACCCTGAACTTGCGGGCAGCGTTATCAAAACGGCGGCCCGCGCCGAATTCAAGCGCCGCCAGGCCCCGCCCGTACTCAAAGTTTCACCCAGAGCCTTTGGTATGGGCCGCAGAATGCCGATAGCGCGGGTTATACACGAGATCTAGCAGCCTGTTGCAAAAAGAATTCGCAATTATTATACCCTCACGTATACCCGTAAGACCCGGCCTTAACATAGCGGAACGACTGGGGCGGGAAAAAGCCCGGGGTTTTCCAGGGATCGAGCGGTTCCGCGAATTTGACAAATTCGTCTATCCGTATGGCAAAGGCCCTGGCCGCGTTTTTAAAATAGTCGAGGTACGCGTCTTCGGTGGCGGCGGAACCGCCTTTGGTCGTTTCCCAAATTTCCCCGACCGTGCCTTCAATGTAGCCGTTATAGTTAAAATAGCCGGTAATCTTTTTTTCCGGCGACGACAGATAAAGATAGATCCTGTTAACCGGTTTCCTGAAAATCGACCTTCGGTACTCGTATTTCTTTTTGCCGCTCATTATGCGCCGGCCCACAACAGGGATAATGGACATTAGCAAGTCCAGAGGCCCCTCGGTACGGGGCGCGTTCGTTCCGGGAAGCGGTTCATCGATCATCCTAATGCTTCTTCTCCCCTGACGGCGCGGGCCTGATCGCGTTGTGCCGCCATCTGCCGGAAAGCATAAACCCGGCGACAACCAGAAGCACCCCGGCGCTGGCTACAGGCGCGCCCAGGCCTACCCCGAAGAGGCCCCAGCCGGCTATTACCCCGAAAAAATAACAGACCGGGACCCTCAGCAGCACCGAAGAAAAGACGCTGGTGATCAGGGTGAACAGGGTATGCCCGCCGCCGATGAGGAAGCCGTTGATACAGAAGATAAAGGGGATAACCAAAAAATCGAAACTGAAGGAACGGAGGTAGGTCACCCCGTCCTGTATCATTTTCGGGTCATTCCCAAAGAGCGAGAGGATTTGGGCGGGGAATATCTGCACAACAATAAAGAACAGCCAGGTTACCGCGGCGGCAAAAACGGTCCCTATCCGGCAGGCCTGTACCGCCCGGTTCATCCGCCCTGCGCCGATATTCTGGGCGGCCATTGCGGAAATAGAGGCGCTGATAGCCATGGTCGGCATAAAGGCAAAGCTGTTAAACTTGCCCACCGCCCCCACCGCCGCGGAGGCGCTTACCCCGCCCACGATATTTACAATGGTAGTTATGAACAGGAAGGATATGCTGGTTATCCCGTTTTGTACGCAGGTGGGCAGGCCGATTTTCAATATCAGCCTAAGGTGATCCCCGTATATTTTGAAGGACGAAAACTTGAAATCGAACTGGAAGTTGTTCTTCACCATGTACCCTATACAGAGAAACATGCTCAGGGCCTGGGAAATCACCGTGGCCAAGGCCGCGCCAAAGGCGTTCCAGTGAAAAACAGCCACAAAGAGCAGATCCAGGATGACATTGGTGACGCAGGCGACAAGGACAAAATAAAAGGGCTGTTTGGAGTTTCCCATCCCCCGCAGTATTGCCGCAAGCGCGTTATACCCAAAGATAAACACGATCCCCGTAACAGTAACGGTCAGGTAGCGGTCGCTTTCGGCATAGGATTCCGGGGGCGTGCGGATAATATCCAGCACCGCCCCCTTGAAAACGAGCATTATCACGGTAATGCCCACTCCCAGGACCAGGAGCATGGTGATAATAGTGGTGGTAACCCGCTTAAGCGCCTCACGGTTTTCCGCCCCTACATACTGCCCGATAAGCACCGTGGCCCCCATGCAGAGGCCGACAACCACATTGGTCAGGATAAAGGTTACCTGCCCCCCGATATTGACCCCGGACATGCTGATAGTCCCGCCGATTCCGGAAAAATTCCCCACAATGAGCATATCCGCCACATTGTAAAAGGACTGGACTATATTGGAAGCCAGAAACGGCAGGGCAAAAAGCACCAGTTTTGTCAGAACATTTCCGCGGGAAAGGTTGTTTTCGATTTTTACCATAATATCGATCCAGTATACCGAGGCCGGAATATTGATACAACACGCCGCGCCGTCCGTTTGGCCCGGGAAGATCCGGGTAAAATCCGTACATTCCGCGCGGGGCGGTCTATTTCTATGGGTTTCTCCTGAATCAAACCCGGGATGGATTGACAAGCCGTCCTTCGCGGTGTATATTATTATGTACTTTTATAATTAGGTAAGGGGTTGAGTAATGGAATGGATATTCTTGATCATCCTCCCTCTTGCCGGGTTATTCTTAGGCTGGACTATTAGATGGCTGTATGCCAGATTTCAACTTACGGCGTCGGAACAACGGGCCGAACGCGTTAAACAGGATGCGATAAAAGAGGCTGAAGCTAGAAAGAAGGAAATCCTTTTTGAAGCAAAAGAACAAATTATTCGCGAACGAAACCAGCAGGAGAGAGAAACTCGGGAACGTAGGGTTGAACTGCAGCGGTACGAACGGCGTGTTCTGCAAAAAGAAGAAACGATAGATAAAAAGACGGCTCAAATCGAGAAGACCGAGCAGGTCCTGGCAGACAGGGAAAGATCCCTTAAAACAAGGGACGAGGCCTTAAATAAGGAAGAAGAGCGGTACCGGGCGGAACTGGAACGGATTTCCGGGCTTAGCGCCGCCGAAGCCAAGGCCCTTATCATCAAAGACCTGGAAAACGAGGCCAAGCACGACGCCCAGACTCTGATCAACAAGATCGAGCAGGAGGCGAATCTCGCGGGGGAAAAGAAGGCCAGGGACATCCTGGTGACCACGATCCAGCGGCTTGCCACGGAAGTTACCGGGGATGTTACGGTTACCACGGTAAACCTGCCCAATGACGAGATGAAGGGCCGGATCATCGGCCGGGAGGGGCGGAATATCCGCACCCTGGAAACCCTTACCGGGGTGGATATCATCATCGACGATACTCCGGAAGCGGTGGTTATCTCCTGCTTCGATCCGGTCCGCCGGGAAATCGCCAAGATAAGCCTGGAGCGGCTTATCACCGACGGCCGTATACATCCGGCGCGTATCGAAGAGATTGTCGCCAAGGTAAGCAAGGACATCTCCCAGAAGATATTCGAGGAGGGGGAAAAAGTCCTCTTCGACCTGGGTATCCACAATATCAGCCAGGACGCCATCCGCGCCCTGGGCCGGCTGTACTTCCGCTCAAGCTACGGCCAAAACGTGCTTTACCACTCCAAAGAAGTGGCGATTATCGCGGGAATTCTGGCGTCGGAAATCGGCGGCAACCGGGATCTCGCGAAAAGGGCGGCCCTGCTCCACGATATCGGCAAGGGGGTGGAATCCGATTCGGACCTTAACCACGCGGAAATCGGCATGGAAATGGTCAGGAAAATGGGGGAAGACCCCCGGGTTATCAACGCTGTCGGGAGCCACCACAACGACATAGAGCCTTCGTGCGTCGAGTCGGTGCTGGTCCAGATTGCCGACGCCATTTCCGCGGCGCGCCCGGGCGCCCGGCGGGAAACCCTGGACAACTACATCAACCGGCTGGAAAACCTGGAAAATATCGCCACCGGCTTTACCGGGGTCGATAAGGCCTACGCCATCCAGGCCGGGCGGGAACTGCGTATTCTGGTAAACAACGATTCACTCAGCGAGGAACAGTCCAAGGATCTGGCAAAACAGATAGCGAAGAAGATTGAAAGCGATCTCCGCTACCCCGGCCGCATCAAAGTAACGATAATCCGCGAGATTCGGATAGTAGAATACGCCCGATAATCGTGGTTTGCCTGTTGACGGGGCGGGAATCCTCCTACTAAAATGAATACAGGGCTTAAATCCGGACGCCTCTAAAAATTTCGGTTTTTAGAGGCTTTTTGCCCCGGTGACCTTGTCCGCAACGCTGTTGCGCATTATTCAAAAAAGAGGAAAAAATGTCTGCGAGACTGGTATTCCGGGGACAATGCCTGGTCGTTTCGATTCTGTTTCTTGCCTGCCCGCTTTATATTCCGGAAAAAGTGCAGATTAAAACCGAACCGGCCATTTATTTGCCCCTGGGGACTCCCAATTCCCTTCAGAATCACATGGATTTTTCCATTAACGACCTCGCAAATTCCAAACCGGCCCTTTCGGCAAGCGGCGGGGCATTGGCCCTTTACGATTACCAGGGCGAATACGGGGATACCCGGGCCTTTATCATTAAAATGAAATTGGCGGACATACCCCTGGAAACCGCCCTCCCCCCCATTCCCCCGGCACTCCCGGGCGTAACGGTCCCGGATATCGAAATAGACTTTGCCAAAACCGGGATTAGCCCCATTGCGGATACCCAGGCCGGCTTTGAACTGGGTGAAATTCTGGGTATTCTGGGCAAATATGACGGCCTCCAGTTCCGTTCCATTCCGGTTTATTTTTATATTTCAGGCCCGGACTGTATTTTTGAAAACGGAAATGTCACCGTCAGCATCAAGGCCCTTGACGGGGACAATCATTCCGTACCCCTGGAGGGCGCCGATCTGCTTTCCGGCCGGGCTGTAACGCCGCAGGCCCTGCCCGTCTTCCCCGATTCGGAAGACCTGCCCATGACCGGCTCGCTGTCGCCAAAACCGGGAACTTCCTTTGATTTAAAAGATATCCTGAATCAGGACAACCCGCCCGGAAAACTGGATTTTCAATATGAAATAAATATCGGGAAAATTACGGTAAAATACGACGATTTGGCCGCCATTGAAGAAGATCTTAAAACGCCCCTGTCCGCGGTACTGGTGATAACGATCCCCTTCCAGTTCAATGCTGTCAAGGATATACCTATCCTTTCCGAAAAAAACGCCGATCCTGATCTTAAGGCGATCCATCTTGTCGAAGACGGAAAGGATCTTTTTGGCCGCGTTTCAGCGGACGATAAAAACGGTTCCGTACAGGAAATTCTGGAGAGAATGCAATCCCTGATAATCCATGTTAATATCGAAAACAACCTGGGCCTTGCCGGTTACGCGCCGATTTACCGGGCAAAACCGGACCCCGGCAATCCTGAAGAAAATCTGCTTGGTAAAATAAACCTATCCGGTTTATCCGGCGTACCTGTTTCCAGGGCCAATTCCGATTATCCCTTCAACGTATGGGTTGAAATGTACTTTGGGGAAGGGCAGGGCTTTGACATCAAAAGGCCGTCAAAAGATCCGTCTGTTATTCCGCTAAAGCTGTCGCTGGCTGTTACCGCGAAAACCCGCATTAACGAAACATTTTAGGGATTATACCATGAAACTTCGTTTCCTGTTCGATTTACCCGCAAGGCCGTCCGGCCGGACATGTATAGAGGCTGCCATAAAAAAAGCGGTCATGGCCTGCGGGATTTTACTGGCGGGCATCGCGCCGCTTTCCGCGGAAATTTCAGCGGAACCGCCCCCGGGGGAAGCCCATAGGATGTTCGAATTCGGCGTTGACGGCGGGGCCTATGTGGCAAATAACCTTCTCAGCCTGGCCGATATTTTCAACGTCCGCAAAACCCTGACTATCGATTTGGTTAATATTTATATGAGGGAACTGATCGCCGCAGCCGGAGGGGAAGCGGATGTCTTTTTCAACCTGAATCTCCGAAACGGATACAGTATCGGCTTATTTGCCGGGCTTGACGGCGTGTTTTACGGTAATGCGTCGGAAAGCCTTATACGGCTTTTAAGCCGGGGCAACGCGGGTTCCGGTTCCTTTAACGGAGACATGAATATGGGCGGAAGCGTTTTCGCGGAGGCGGGGTTAAAGGGTACGGGGAGATTCGGCAGGCTGAGCCTTTCGGTAAAACCAGCGCTTTTTGTGCCGATTATCTTTGTACCCGCCTCCAGGGCGGATTATTCTGTCGATATGACCGAAAGCGGCGTCAGTGTTCACGGTATTTTCGATCTTAGCGTATATTCCGTCTACGCCCTTGGGGAAGAAACCGGGCCTTTCCATGACAGGAACAATGCTTTCCCCATGGGCTTTGATATTTCAGTCGGGGCGGAATACGCGCTGCTGCCCGTGCTGGATCTTGGGGCTTCTGTTTCGCACCTCCCTGTATCGCCCGCCAGGCTGTCCCACAGAATGCATATAAGGTCCGAATACAAGTTTGAAATCAGCGACACGCTTGACAATATTACCGCCGGGAACATCGATCTGCCGGATCCTGAATTCGTTACCGGTTACGATAACAATACTTCGTTTTACGCGTTCAGGCCTTTCCGGTTCAATTTCTACGTGAATTACAGGCCGGCGGATACCGGCCTTTTTGTGGTACGCCCCAGTCTGGGCTTTTCCCTGCTGAGCGTATACGACTACGCCCCCTGTTTCAACGCCGGCGTCGAAGGGCAGATCAATGTCCTAAAGATTTTTTCCGCCGCGCTTTTTACCGGCTATGTCGAGCGTGTATGGATATATAATTTCCGTTTTATGCTGAATTTTCATGTTACGGAAATAATTTTTAACGTGTCACTGCGGGGAGTGGATATGATAAACGCCTTTAACGGCAAGGGAGTCGGCTTGTCCCTTGGCCTGCGTTTCGGATATTAATCTTATTGTTATTTAGGAGGAATTTATGAGCGGTAATACAAAAAGCGGGGCATTTTTTGCGATCGCCTGCCTGTGGATGGCCGTATTCGCGGTTGGGGGAGTGGACGCGCAGATAGGCCTTCCCGCTGCCCCTCCCGGGCCGGCCGAGATTGTTTACGAGGATATACCCGCGGAAACAGCCGCGTATGTTCCCCATTCAGGTACCTACAGGGCGACCGGGGGGACGATTAATTCCGATGTGGATGTGTTCATGTCGGTACTCGATTTCAACGCGGTGAAAATGCGCAACTGGTTTTCCTACGCGGGGGTTGATGAAAAAGGCATTAATCTTGGCTACGCCGTAAAATTCAGTTCCGCCTATCTGGGTATTTCCTATGGAGGAAGTTTAATCGACGACCTTGTACGGAGGATCACCAATCAGGATGTGCTCACCCTCCAGAAAAGGGATGAAATAATAAAAGACGCGAGCGGTACCTCGGCCAGGCCGGAACTGGTCGACTCGGAAGGCAAAATAATTGAAGGAACTACCACAAGCGAGAACACGCTGGGCCTTATCTTTGGCACCGGTATTTTCGGCTTTAAACTTGGATTTACCGCGTTCCTGGAGGGCAGGGAAATAGCCGGGGATCTTGGAAATTACGAACATGCCTTTGAAAGCAGCCTGAAGCCCTCCCTGGAACTGGGGTGGAACTTTCCGGTAGGTTCGGTACGGACCAAAATCGCGATCCGCGGCGCCTATGATATGCACCAGTACATCTCCGCGACCGGGGAGAATTTCTACTATATGCCCGAAACCAGTATTGAACGCAGTTTTGTCGACAAGGAAGCGTACTACGATTTTACCGAACCTTCCGGCGGATTTACCCTGGGCTTTGAATTTGGTTTGGGAGCGAATGCCCGCGCGGAATTCGATCTTATCGGGGATGTAGCTTACCGGATTTACCGGAGCAACGAACAGGACGGCGTTTTAACTGTCTGGAAAATTATAAATAACCCCAATAACGCTGCCCCTGTTCAGACGAATACCGATATCGCGGCGCCGGAAATTTTTGATCTGCGAATTTCGGGAAGTCCTGTTTTTGCTTTTACCAACGATATTTCCGACAGGCTTACTATCGGGGCCAGGATCAATTTGCTCATAAAGTATAATATTTTTACGATTTCCCAGTCACTGAGTAATTTTGTTTTTGAAGATGCAACCGGCGCAAAACTCAGCACCCCTGTTTCGGGTATTGAAATCGGCGATTCGCGCTTTTCCATTACCCCTGAATTGAGTTTGGGAACCAGGTTCACGCTATGGCCGGATCATTTTTCCGTTCATGCCGGATTCGGAATCAACCTGTTTTCTTTCAGCGAAAAGACACTGGCCCGTACCGAGACACCGGCCGGCGGCGTTGGTATCGAAACCACAAAGACGGTAAGGGTACTCGAACTTCCGACGACAAGCATTACCACGGGGCTGACACTGAATCTTACCTCCGATTTGGCCCTGGATGTGCTGGCAATTACTTCCGGCCTGGATGTTGACGCGACCAAACTGACCATACTTCTGACATTCAAAAGATAGACGCGGCCGGGAAATATACGGGGAATACAAAGGAAGGTCCAAAATGAAAAAAGGTATTGCCGGAACATCGGGCTTGCTGCTCGCGGTAATGGTATTCGCCCTGCCGGGCTGTACCAGCGTCCAGGAGTACTGGATCATTCCCGACGACCAGCCGCCGGCCGCCGGAACCCTCGCGGGGGAATCTTCCGGGCTTACGGACCGGGATTCTGCCGAAGACGCGCGTAATCAGGAAGAGGCCATGAGGGAAGCCGAGGCCCGGGAAAACGCCCGCAAAGAGGAGGAGGACCGCCTGCAAAGGGAAGAAGAAATCCGCAGGGAATCCGAGGCGTGGGAAAACGCCCGCAGGGAGGAAGAAGCCCGCTTGCAAGAAGACGCGGCCCGCAGGGAAGCCGAAGCGCGGGAGAACGCCCGCCTGCTGGAAGAAGCGGCCCTTAGGGATGCCGAGATGCGGGAAAGCGCCCGCCTGCTGGAGGAAACGGCCCGCAGGGACGCCGAGGCGCAGGAATACGCCCGCAAACAGGAAGAAGTCAGGCGGATGCTGGAAAATCTGGAAACGACTCACAGGCAGGCGGAAGCCGAAGAAGCCGCCCGGCAGGAAACTGAACGCCGGGGTTCTTCCGGGGGGCAAGCCGCCGCCGCGCCCAGGCCCCGGTATTACGTTGTACGGGAAGGGGATACTTTCAGCAGCATCGCGGCCAACCCCCGGATTTACAGCAACCGCAGCGAATGGTTCACGCTTTATCAGGCAAATGTGGGCAGGCTGGAGAACCCCGATAATCCCGACCTGCTTGCCCCCGGCACGGTAATTGAAATCCCCAGTATTTCCGGAGAAATACGGGAAGGGACTTATTAGGTTATGGCTATTCTTAAAGCGATCATGATAGGCGACATAGTAGGGGAACCGGGCCTGGCCGTTCTGGAATCCTGCCTTCCCGCCCTAAAACACGATACAGGCGCGGATTTTGTGGTGGTAAACGGGGAAAACGCCGCGGACGGTTTCGGTATGACAGCCGAATCGCTTAAACGCATCCTTGATGCCGGCGCCGACGCGGTTACTTCGGGGAACCATGTCTGGGAAAAAAAAGAATTCTGGCCGGCGCTGGAAGCGGAGCGGCGGATGCTCAGGCCGGCAAATTACCCCGCCGGAACCCCGGGCCGCGGCTGGTACCGGGAAGACAGAGAGGGCGTATCCTGGGTGGTGATCAGCCTCCAGGGCCGGGAATTCATGCCCGCGATTGACTGCCCTTTCAGATCGTTTGACGCCGTTCTGGAAAGCCTGGGGGGATCCGTTTCCCCGGCCCCTTCCGTTATTCTGGTGGATTTCCACGCGGAATCGAGCCGCGAAAAAGAAGCCCTTGCCTATTACCTTGACGGAAGGGCCGGACTGGTCGCGGGAACCCATACCCACGTACAGACTGCGGACGAACGGCTGCTTCCCCGGGGGACCGCCTATATCACCGATCTGGGCATGACCGGGGTTTCAGGCGGTATCATCGGGATGGACCCGAAGATATGCCTTGACAGGGCCAGAACCCAAATACTCTACCGGATGGAAGTGGCCAAAGCTTCCGATTCTCAGCCTCCGGTAATTAAAGGCGTTCTGGCGGAAATAGACAAGGATACCGGCAGGGCGCTGTCAATTGCCCGCTTATCCGTCCCGGGAAAACACCCCGTGTAAGCCGGTTTTTCGACATCAATTGTAATGGTATAATACCGGAAGGAGTGCTTTATGCCGGGAAAGTTATTTTGGTCTTTTTTTGTTTCTGTCTCCCTTGCCGCCGCGTTCCCGCTTTGGGCCGAAATTGAAGATTCAACGGAGCTGTCTCTTACCGTATCCTCAAGGCCGGAAGCGCAGCTTGCCGTTACCCAGGCATGGACTTTCCCGGTGTTTCAGGGGGACGGTTTCCTGACCAGCGGGAACAATTTGCAAACGGCCCTTTTTTACAATGTCAGCCCGGTTTCCATGAACGCCGGTCTGGACCTTACCCTTACCCCTATCGCCTTCGCCCAGATCAAAGCCGGGGGCAGTGTCGGAACCGGCTGGAACTGCACGTTCCTGGACATCGCGCCCGCCGCCTGGGGGCTTAACAAACAGGAGGAGGGGGGCGAAGGCGGGCTTGTTTCCGGCGAACCGTTCGAGGCGGCGATTTGGGCGGTTTACGGAGGGGCGGTCCTCCAGTTCGACATTGGGGCGGTAATTCCCGGCGACTGGACCCATGTCCTGTTCCAGACTTACCATCAGATCAACTACCGGGCGAATACCCTTGCGGGAAGCGGCGATTCCTGGTCCCACGAAAACGACGGCGGCGAAAACAGGAACGGTTTTAACTACTACGGCAACTATGTCCTGGGGTACCAGATGCCGGCTTCCCCGGTACTAAAAACCATCGCGCTAATGGCGGAAATGGAACTGAAACTCTACGCTGAAAAGGACAACGATTTCGGGGACGAGCTTCCCTACTGGCTCTTTTCCGGTATTGCCAATTTCGAGCTAAATTCCTGGTTCAGCTTTGCCGCCATCACCCAGCTTTCCCTTGAGAGGAATTTTACAAACTGGGACCCCCGGCTCCACAAAGACGGCGATGTGTTTTACAAAAACCGGAAGCTCAGCCAGGACAAACCCCTCAGCCTGGGTTTTTACCGTTTTGCGGCGATCCTTTCCTTCAAGCTGAGGTAAACTGTAAAACTCTACTATTTTACTCTTTGAAATACCGCCGGGCGTTCTCAAAACAAATGTCCCGGACCATGCTTTTAAGGGGGGCAAGGTCGCTGGGGATCTCTCCCTCTTCGGCCCAGCGGCCAAGGATATTGCAGAGGATACGGCGGAAATATTCGTGCCGGGGATAGGAGAGGAAGCTCCGGGAATCGGTGAGCATCCCCACAAAACGCGAGAGGAGGCCCAGGTTGCCCAGGACCGTGAGCTGTTCCTCTATGCCGTCCCGGTGATCGTTGAACCACCAGGCTGAACCAAGCTGTATCTTTCCCGGGCTTCCCTCCTGGAACGCTCCCATAAGGGCGCCCAAAACGTAGTTGTCTTTGGGGTTGAGGCTGAAGAGGATCGTTTTGGGGAGAGCGCCCCGGTAATCAAGAACATCCAGGAAACGGGCCAGCTTCTTCGTCAGACGCGCGTCCCCTATGGAATCGTACCCCGTATTAGGCCCCAGGGCGGCCATCATTCGGGAATTGGGGTTGCGCAGGGCGCCGAAGTGAAGCTGCATCACCCAGCCGCGTTTGTGGTATTCGGCCCCCAGGAAGGAAAGGATAAAGGCTTTATAGAAATCCACGTCTTGCCCTTTCACCGGCGCTCCTGAAAGAACCCTGCCCAGAACCTGCCCGGCTTTCTTTTCTCCAAACCCCTCCGCCTTTGCCGCGGCGGCATCCCAGCCGGCGTCAAA
>JAIRYB010000017.1 GCA_031267955.1 Spirochaetaceae bacterium
GGGGTTTTGTCTTTATTCCCGCGGGGAGCGGGAACTCCACCGCGGCGGGCAATACCCGCTACGGGACGGGGGGCGGGGGCGAGGCGGGGCTTGAACTGGACCTTTCCGGTATCTGGCCCAACCCGCTGGCCCTGGGGTATTCGCTGGGCCTTGAGGGCGGGGCGCTGGTAAGCCCCTTCGCGAGCCCGGCAAGCGGGAACCTTTCGTTCTATTCCTTCGGGGGGACGGCGGGCCTCTCGTGGTATCCCCTGTCGCGGCTTTTTACCGGGGCGGGGTTCGGCGCGGGGCTGTATGTCCCGCAGGACGAGGAAGGCAAAGGCAAAAGCGCCTTCTGGTGGCGGGGCGGTATTGAGGCGGGGTTCCGTTTTACCCCGTCTTTTACGCTGACGGCTTCGGTGGGCTGGCGGCAGTATCACGGGGGAGGGGGCGTGTACAATTCCGGCGTGTCCGCGGGGCTTGGGGCGCGTATCGGTTTTTCGCCGGGCGGGGAGCGGGGCGGCGCGGGGGTTTCCGCGCTTTTTACCCAGGATGAGGGGGTCTACCCGGCCTTTCTTTCCCTTTACCAGGAGAACCCCTCGGGGACCCTGGTGATACGCAATCACGAAAACGCGGAAATCCGGGACGTGCGCCTGAGCTTCCGGGCCGGGGAATATACGGCCAGCGAATTCCCCTGCGGGGAGGTTTCCCTTATCGCCAAAGGCCGGAGCGCGGAAATCCCCCTGTACGCGGATTTTTCCCCGGAGGTTTTGCGCTTCACCGACAGGGGCCGCATTTTGGGCGAGGCGGTTATACGCTACAGGTTTCTGGGGCAGGAGCGGCAGTCGGTGCAAACCGTATCGCTTCAGGTATATAACCGCAACGTCTTTCCCGCCGCGGACGCGTCAGGTCTTGCGGTCTTTGTGTCTCCCGCTTCGCCTGAAATCCTCGAATACGCGAAACACATCACCGGCCTTGCCCGGTCCGCCCGGCGCACGGGCTTAAACCAGAATATGCAGTTTGCGGTATGGCTCTTTGAAGGGCTCCGGGCCGCGGGTATCCGGCTCGACGATACGCACACCGGGGAAGGGGAAGTGCAGTTCCCGGCGGAAACCCTGGGGTTCAGGACGGGGAACCGGAGGGACATCGGCCTGCTCTACGCCGCGGCGCTGGAAGCGTCGGGTATCCCCTGCGCGGTGATTCCCCTGGACGGCGATTTTGTGACCGCCTGTTACCTGGGGGTGAATCAGGCGGGGGCCGGGCTTTTATTCAACGGCCTTGACCGGGTATTGGTGATAGACGGCGAGGTGTGGATGCCCTTTTCCATGAACGCCTTTAACGAAGGGTTCATGGCGGCTTGGGACAGCGGCGCGGAAGCCCTGAACGAGGTTTTTGCCGCCGGGGGAGGAGCCGGTTTTATCATGCTGGAAAACGCCTGGGGCAGTTACCCGCCCGCGCCTTTACCGGCACAGGGCAGAAACGCGGTCCAGGCCGGAAGCGGGGACCTGGCGAAAACAGCGGGCCATGTCATTCAACAGTACATAGACCGGGAAATCCAGCCCCAGGTACAAAACGTCCAGCGTCAAATAACGGCCGCCCCGACAGCGGCTTTATACAACCGTTTGGGAATTTTGCTTATCCGTTCAGGATGTACCACGGACGCGAAAACAGCCTATGAGCAGGCCGCGGGCATGGGGTCGGCCGCGGCCATGACCAACCGGGGGAATCTGGCCCTCATCGAAAAAGAGTACGCGGCGGCGGAACAATGGTTCAAGGAGGCGCTGGCAAAGGGACCGGGAAACGCGGCGGCGCAGCGGGGCCTTGAGAAAGCGCTGACGGACGGGGAGATAAGATAAATACCAATGAGCCAATTTCAAAACCCGCTTAGTTTTGAAATTGCCTCAAATAATTTTTTATACAAGGAGTAAAAGCATGAAGAAGATTGTTTTGGTTTTGACTGCCTTACTGGCGGTCTGCGGCGCGGCCTTTGCGCAGTCCTTCACAGTGCAGAGCGTGTCGGGGCGGGTTGAACGGGAGGCAGACGGCGGGTGGAAAACAGTGCAGGCCGGGGACGCTTTGAACGGCGAGACGGTGATCCGCACAGGAATCGGGGCGCGGCTGGCCGTTGTTTCCGGGGGGAAAACGTTTTCCGTAGGAGCGGTACAGAACGGCAGACTTGCCGCGCTTGCCGGAAACTCGGGCGGCATACGCATTGACGGGCGGGTGGCCCGGACCGATACCGGCGAGGTAAGCCGGACTACCGGGAGGGTCAGCACCGCTTCGGCGCGGGCGAGCGACGCGGCGGCGGAAGAGGACCTTGACGCGCTTGACGCGATTGATGCCAAATGAAGAAGGGCCGCGGTAAAAAGCTGTTTGTTATTCCCCTTGTCTGTTCCGCCCTGGCTTTGCCGCTGCTTTTTACCGCGGCGGATAACAAAATCTACGACCTGTTCCTGCGGGCTTTGCCTTCCCTTACGGAAAATGAAAAAGTCTATGTCCTAACCCTTGACGACGATTCGATAAGCTACGCGGGCGGCTTCCCTTTCCGCCGGGAAGTCATGGCCGATGTCGTGATTTTACTGAAAGAGTTAGGCGTCAGGTCTATCACCTTCGACTTGAATTACCTTGACGAAAGCCCCCAGCGGCTTGACCGGGAATACGCGGGCCAGGTATTTTCCCGGTATCTGGACGAGGGCTTCGGCAGGATAAACGAAACCGCGGCGCAGGTGATAGACGGTTTCGC
>JAIRYB010000038.1 GCA_031267955.1 Spirochaetaceae bacterium
TTTTTTTAATGTCGATAGCCTTTACCGGGCAGATTTCATGGCAGCAGTAACAGCGTATGCAGACCCGGTAGTCGATGTATACGCGCCGTTCCCTGCCCTCGCCCCGGAGGCTCATCGCCCGGGAACCGCAGATCCGGGTGCAGTCCCCGCAGCGGACGCAGACCGCCGGGTCTATGACGGGCCGGGGGATAAGGCGTTCGCGGAATTTGCGGAGAAACCCCGGAAGGATCATCTCCGACAGCTGGTTCCCGGCTTTCTTAAAGGGGATCTTGAGGTAATCGGGTATGGCGGCGTCCCGGGGCTTGATCGCCGGGTACTCGATTTCCGAAAAATCGTTTAACCAGATGCCCCTGGACAGGGCTTCCCGGCAGACGGGTACCCTGTCCGGCGGGTAATTTATGATTTCGCAGGCGGCGGCGTCCAGGGCAAGGAGGTTCGGCGAGGCGAGGACCAGGCCGATTTTCCGGGGCGTGCCGGAACCGGGCCCGGGGCCTTCCATGCCTACCACGGCGTCCATAAAGGCGTAATCCGCTATAACCGCGGCGTTCAGGTCAACAAGCATGGAGGCAAAAGCGTCCCGGTTGGGAAGGCGGACATGGAGGGCGCTTTTCTGGACCGAGGGGATAAGGCCGAAGAGGTTCTTCATGGCGCCGGTAAAGTACAAAAGCTGGTGGGTTTTGAGTTTCGGCAGGCTGATGATACAATCGGCTTCTTCCACCGCCGCGGTGAAGGTGAACCGTTTGAGCGTTTTCCCCCCGGGGCAGGCGATTTCCGTCTTGTTTTGGGTAAAATCCACCCATTCGGCGCCGTTCCGCCGGGCCGTTTCGCCCAGGCCGGAGATTTTCGCGGTGAAACCCGGGGGCTGGAGCCCCGGGCTGTCGCCCACCAGGATGCGTTTTGCCCCGCCTTCCCGGACAAGCCGGATAACCGCTTCCAGAAACAGCGGGTGGGTGACGATCGCCTTTTCCGGGGCCGAATCGGAAACGATATTGGGCTTGAGAAGCACTGTCCTGCCCCGGACATCAAAGCCGCCCGCTAGTTCCGCCGCGTTTTTCAGGCTGTTGTAGAGCAGTTCCCCCTGGTACTCCGCGCAGCCGAGGATGGCGACCTTCCTGTTCGCCGGAATTGCCGATCGGTTCATAGGATAATTATACCACAGGTCAGGAGAAGGCGTCTGTATTTGGCCCGCGGCACTTGCCCGGCCGCCTTTGAAGGGCTTAAATTATAAGTATAGCGAGGTCCGCGCAACTTGCTTGCCACGGATATTGATACAGAGATGCGGTTCCGGAATTTAATATTTTGGAACCGCTTTATTTGCTATTCTGAATAGTAAACGTTAAGGACAGCCATGCAGTTTAGATCTACCCGTTCGCGTGAAGCCCCGGTAAGTTTTAAGGAGGCGGTACTCCGCTGCCTTCCTTTGGACGGCGGGCTTTATGTCCCGGACTCGGTCATGGATATGCGGCAAGTTTTCCTCCACATGGATTCCGAAACCAGCTATCCCGAACTTGTTTCCACCATAGCGCCGCTTTTGCTCCAGGGCGAGCTGAACCCCTTTTCCGCTTCCCGGGTTGCCGAAAGCGCCTTTAATTTTGAGCCTGAATTGAAGCATCTTGACGATCGTTTTTCCCTGCTTAACCTCTACAACGGGCCTACCGGGGTTTTTAAGGATTTCGGCGTTGTTTTTCTCGCCGCGGTACTGGAAGAACTGCTTAAAAGCAATGGCCGCTCCATGGTCCTTTCCGCCGCGCGCGGCGATACCGGGGCAAGCATCGCGGCGGCTTTCAAGAACCGCCCGGGGGTCGTCACGGTAATACTCTACCCATCGGGGCCTATCAGGGCGCTGGACCCGGCGGCCTTTGTCCCCAACGGGGGGAATATCATCCCCATCCAGGTCCGGGGTACCTTTGACGACTGCCAGCGGCTGGTTATCGAAACGATCACCGACCGGCCTTTCGCGGAACGGTACGGAGTTACCAGCGCCAACGCCATCAACGTGGGCCGGCTCATCCCCCAGGCTTTTTATTACCTCTATGCCTTTACCAAGATTAAAAAGTCGCTGATAGGCGATCTTTACTTCAGCGTTCCGTCGGGGAATTTCGGTAATCTTATCGCCGGGCTTTACGCGTGGAAATTCGGTATGCCCGTGAACGGCTTTTTCGCCGCAATGAACGCGAACAATGCCTTTGGGGATTTTATCCAGGGCAAGGCTTTTGCCGCCCGCCCCCTTGTCGCCACCAAATCCCCCGCCCTGGACGTGACCGAACCTTCCAATTACGAGCGCCTGAGCTCTTTTTACGACGAAGCCCCGGCGGTTATGCGGAACATGGTCTATCCCGCGTCGATGAGCGACGCCGCTACCCTGGACGCCATGAGAAGGGCCTATAAAAAATACGGCATTTTCCTCAATCCCCACAGCGCGGTTGCCTTCGCGGCGGCGGAAGAGCTTGCCCCGCGCCTCGATCCGTCGGGCCATACCGTGATTCTCGCCACAGGCCATCCTGCCAGGGAAACCGGCATTGTCAGGGAGGCTACAGGCCGGACCATAAAAGTCCCCTACAACCTCGAACTGCTGCACCACCAATGCGATCCGGTCGCCCTGATTGATCCCCATCTTGACGCGCTTGAAGGGGCCATTGCAAGCTGTTTTTAGGAGCGCGATTGGAAGGCAACAACGACGGCCCGCAGACGCGCATACCAGCCGGGCGCGGGCTAACCGGGTATTTTTGCGTAACCAGGGCGGCGGGGGCTTGCGGCGCTTTGCGGAATTCGAAAATACTCCATATATTAAGTATTTTGCGTATACAGGCCGGCCCTGAAACGCCCGGCTGGGCGGGGTCGCTTATTGCCCGTGTTTTAGAATTTGGAGGCCGCTATGAGGTTTCGGTTTTTTTTCCTTGGGATGGCATTTGTCTTCCTGCAATTTCCCCTGTCTTTCGCCCTGGCGCAAAAAGACAGCGCGGATAGCCCCTCAATCGACGCGGCGAGCGAAAGCGCCCCGGCGCCGGCAGGGGAATCCGCCGGGGAAGGGCCGGACGGCCCTGTTTCCGGCGTTCCCGGAAATCCGGCGCCCGCGCCGGTTCCCGAAAACGCCGTAGCGCCAATGCCCGCGGCCGGCGGACGGGCTGACAGCCCCGCGGGCGAGCTCCGGCAGGGCGCGGAAACGGCCCTCCCGCCGGAGCCGGAAGCCGATGCCGGGGCGGTCTCGGTGGAGGATGTCATCCTCGATATTGAAGAAAAGGCGGAAAATTTAGACATTGTCGACTGGCTGGAAAAAATCGGCATAGCCCTGGCGATCATTGCCGGGCAGGCCCTGCTTATCTGGTTTATCTGGGCAATAGTTTTTAAAAAAATCACCGTCAAAGTCCTTGCCTGGGGCAAGCGGACTCTCAAACCCCTTACCATTAAAAAAATAAAACTCCTTTCCACCCAGCAGATTCTTAGCGTCATCCAGCTTTTTCTAAGGATACTCAAATACCTTATTACCATTTTTCAGTTTTTTATCACTTTGCCGATTATTTTCAGCCTGTTTCCGGCAACACAAAACCTGGCGGCCACCCTTTTCGGCTATATCCTTAACCCGCTGAGGAGGATATTCTTCGGGATCGTCGGCTATGTACCAAACCTGATCACCGTAGTAATAATCCTGTGGGTAACCAGGTACCTCCTGCGGGCTCTGAAATTTTTTGCCGTCCAGATTGAACGGGAACGGCTGGTTATCAACGGCTTCTACGCGGACTGGGCCTGGCCCACGTTCAACATCCTGCGGGTTTTGGTATACGCCTTTACCATAGTGGTAATATACCCCTATCTGCCCGGTTCGGGTTCGCCTATCTTTCAGGGCGTGTCTGTTTTTGTCGGTATCATCTTTTCCCTTGGGTCGTCGAGCGCTATCGGCAATCTTATCGCGGGTTTTGTGATCACGTATATGAGGCCCTTTAAAATCGGGGATCGCATACAAATACAGAACAACATCGGCTTTGTAGTAGAAAAAACACTAATGGTTGTACGGATAAAAACGCACAAAAACGAATACGTTACCTATCCCAACACGATGATTTTAAGTTCCGGGATTATCAACTACAACACTTCTTCAGACGAAGACGAGGAGGGGCTTATAATCTACGCCGATGTTACCATGAATTACGCCGTCCCCTGGCCCCAGGTACACCAGATACTCATCGACGCGGCGATGAAAACCATGTCCATTCTGCAAACGCCGAAACCCTATGTCCTCCAGACCGCCCTTGACGATTTCTACTGCCGGTATCAGATCAACGCGTATACAAAAGATGTAGGCAAGGTACCCCGTATCTATTCGAATCTTTTTGAGAATTTGCAGACCGCGTTCGCGGAAGCCGGGATCGACTTAACCGCGCCCCAATACCGGATCAACATACCCTACGAACAGCCGGACAAGAAAAGCGGGAACGGATAACAGGGCGTAAAGCCGCGCCCGGCAGCCGGCGGCGCAAAAAAACGCAAATGCGACAAACTGCTAGCGGCAGCACCGGGACAGCGCCCGCCACGCGCCCTTAAATTCCGGCAAGCGCCTCGTCAAGGTCGCCGATAATGTTCGTGTCCAGAAGCCCCTGGCGGCCCATGCCGGAAAGTATCTCCATAGCGGCCTTATGATCCTTGCCGGCGTGGTAGGGCCGCTCCTCGGTCAGGGCCTGGTAAATATCAAGGCAGGCGAGAAGCCGGGAATTAAAATCAAGCTCGTCCGCCTTTTTCCCAAAATAGTAGCCCGATCCATCCAGTTTTTCGTGGTGGTTGGAAGCCCAAACGGAAATTTTCTCCAGGCCGTCAATATTTTTGAGCAGGTCGTAGGTCAGATGCACATGCTCTTTTATAACGTCAAACTCCTCGCGGTTAAGCGGGCCGGGTTTTTCCAGAATAGCGGTCGGCGTCGCAAGTTTGCCGATATCGTGGAGCGCGGCGGCTAAATAAAACTGCGCGCGCAGGGAGCCGGAATACCTGTATACACCGCCCATATACCAGGCCTTTTCGGCAATGCCGGCACAGTGCCTCTTGGTAAATTTCGATTTATAGTCGATAATGCGGGTAACAAATTCGGCAAGCTTGATAATAAGATCGTTTTCTATATTTACAGTCCAGGGCCGGACAAACCGTTCCGACGCGGCAACAATGCTCTCGTCTTTTAGCAGAAAAAGCATTTCCTCGTCCAGGACATCCAGCATCGCCTCCGCCGTATCCCCGGTAAATAACGTGCCCGTGTTTTTGGCTATACTTTTGCGGACGCGCGGCAAATCGGCGGGCGTTATCTTTTGCAGGTGGTGAATAACATCAACAGTATCCGCAATCGCGATAATTTCCGCGCCCAGCGGTATCTCGCCCGCCTTTTTGTTATAAGGCCCCTTGCCGTCCGCGCGCTCGTGGTGGTACAAAATATACCCGTCCGCGTTCAGATTAAAGGCGTCGATATTTTTCTGCCCGTATTCGCAGTGCAGCTTCATGGAAGGATCGTGGTAATCGCCCTCTTTTTCCGCGAGAATATATTCCGTCAAAGCGTTGTCGTGCATCAAAGCGCAGATTGTCAGCGCGCGCAGATGGGATTCGTCCATTTGAAAACGGATTCCCATAGCGGCGGAAAGCGCCGCCACGCGCTTCCCATGGTGGGTGCTGGCCCCGAGCAGCTCGCCCTCGACAATATCCAGCGCTTCCGATACCGCCTTGATAAGTTTATCCATTCTAATAGTCATAATTACCTGCTTTCAAGTTTAGCAAAAACAAAGGCCGTAAACAACCGTAACGGCGGAATTTTTCCGGCCGCGCCCTAAATTTGCGCCAGATTGTGTCATAAAGCGCGAATTAAACCGCGAATTCATTGACAATAACGCGTAATTGTGTAGGATAAACCTATGGCAGAAAAGTTCCGCTGTCCCTGGTGCCTTTCGGACGAAGTATATATAAAGTACCACGACAAGGAATGGGGCCGCCCCCTTAAAAACGATCAAAAACTCTTTGAATTTCTCGTTTTGGACGGCGCCCAGGCCGGGCTTTCCTGGCTCACCATCCTCAAACGCCGGGAAGGATACCGCCAGGCCTTCGACAGCATGGACCCGGAATCAATGGCCCGCTACACGGAAAGGGACATCGGGCGGCTTATGAACGATACGCGGATAATCCGCAACCGCCGGAAAATCGAGTCCGCCGTCGGGAACGCCCGCGCCTACCTCCGGATGATGGAAGGGCCCGTCACCTTTTCAAAATGGCTCTGGAACCGGGTCGACGGGACGCCGGTGATCAACCGTTTTAAAACCCTGGCGGAAATCCCCGCCTCCACCCCGCTTTCGGAAAGCATCTCCAAAGACTTGAAAAAGCGCGGCTTTTCTTTCGTGGGGCCGACCATCATCTACGCCTTCCTCCAGGCTTCGGGGCTCGTAAACGACCACCTGGTAGACTGTTTCAGGCATCCGGAAAACCTTTAGGATGTTTTAGAAGGGGGGCCTGTTACCAAAAGGCGGGCGGCAAATTTTCAAGGCCGCTTTTCGGCCCCCCTGCGGCCCAGCCTTGCCCCGCCTTTCTGCGGCCCG